>JAJZHK010000085.1 GCA_021804565.1 Pseudomonadota bacterium
CTCAGCACCCACCACGACGATCATGCAGCGGTAGTTCAGTCGGTTAGAATACCGGCCTGTCACGCCGGGGGTCGCGGGTTCGAGTCCCGTCCGCTGCGCCATATCACCGGGTACACTCCGGTCAAAATGCGATCCGCAAGGGTCGCATTTTTTTTGCTTGATTTGCGGTCATCCTGCTGGATTCCGGTCGCGCCTTGCTATACTGGCGGAGTTCGTGTGCTCTGTTTTGTGGCTGATGGCGTGGGTTTGTGGGCCAGCAAAAGGCCACCATCCCCGAGTTGGCCCACCGTATTTGGGGCTCAGGCCTTGGGGAGGTCCCGTTGGAGTTGCGCAAAGATCTTCGCGCCAATATCGCTGTTCCTGCACAGTTGCAGGCCGCTCATGGTCTTGCATGGCCGGTTTTGATTCGTGACTTCAGCGAGCAAGGCGCTTTGCTGGAACTGGAGCGTGCACAGGGCCAGTTGCCGGCTGTCGGTGATCAGTTGCGCCTGGTCGTGGCGACCATGGGCGAGGCTGCTGTCGCCTACGAAACCCAGGTGCAGGTTCAGCATCTTCAGCAAGGCCGGCTGGGGGTCAGTTTTCTCTCGGTGTCCAAGCCCCTGCTCGAGTTTTTGCGCTGTGAAGTGCTCATTCCACCGCACAAGATCTTGCCGCCGGCTCAGCAAAAAGCCCTGGAGGCCCTGCAGGCGCGTGCTCGTCAGTTTTTTGCCGAGGCCATGCAGTCCTGGCTGGAGGGTGTGGTCGCGGCCTTTGATGCCCAGATCGCGCAGGCCATGAGCGACGCCCTGCGCCAGCAGTGGAGAAGCGCCAGGCAGGGATTCAAGGCTCGCCAAGAGCAGATTGCGCAGCGCTTTGATGAGTATATGCAGCCCATCTTGACCCACTTTGCGCGTCCCGGTCAGGCGCAAGAGGCGAGCCGGCAGGCGCAGATGCGGCAACTCTCGCTGATCGACAAGGACGAGTTTGAAAGCTGGCTCGTCGTCAAGGTCATGATCACCCGTATCGAAGGGCGTTATCGTGAGCATCTTTTTGCCTTGCAGTTGCGTCTTGATCAGATGATGGGGGTGGCCGCCGGCAAGCAGCTCAATCCTTTTGCTGCCCTGATCGCCTGCGATGCCCTCAAGTACGCTTTGGTCGGCGGACCACTGGCCAGCGATGTCGAAAGATTGATCTATCGCGCTTTTGGTGAGCGTCTTCTGGAGCCCTTGGGGGCCCTCTATGAAGAGCTGAACGTCATCTTGATCCGTCATGGGGTTCTTCCTGAGCTTGATCTGGCACGGGTCATGGTGGCCCAAAAGCGGCAAGAGGCACCGGGCAAGACGCCGGCCAAGCCCCTCCCTGAGCAGGAGCAGCCTGGGCAGCCAAGTGCCAGCGTGCCCGAGGCTGCACCTGCTGCCTCGAGCAGTGCGCGCATGGGCTCGGCCATGCAGGAGTTCAGTGCCTTGCAGGCACGGGCTCGTGCCTCCTATGCGACCGCCATGCGTATCGCCGAGTTGTCACAGTGGGTGCAGGAGGTGCCGGAAGAGCCGGCTCAGCCGCTGCAAACGGCGAGTCATGAAGACTTGCTGGCTTCTTTGCAGAAGATGCAGGCCCAGGCGGTCAAGGGCACGCAAATGGTGCAGAGCCTGCAAAAGAATCTGGCGCATCAGGGTCAGAGCCTGAATCGGCAGGATCTGGCCACCTGTCAGATGGTCGATGCCCTGCTTGAGTCGATGACCGCCCATGACAGCTTGGCGCACGGTGTGCAGCCCTGGTTTGAGAGCTTGAAGATCCCGCTGCTCAAGCTGGTGCTGCAAAATGAGCAGGTTTTTCAAATCGACGATCATCCCGCGCGCCTGGTCCTCAATCGTCTGGCTCGTCTGGGCATGCGCGGGCAGGTGCTGAGTGTCGATCAGCGTGCTGAAATTGACAGCATGCTTGCCGAAGTGGCTGTCAGCAATCCCACCCAGGATGAGGACTTTGCTCGTCTTCTGCCGCAGCTGGATGCCCTCGTGCAGCGTCAGGATGAGGTGGTCGAGCGTAATTTGCGTCGTGTCGCACAAGTCGCTGAAAGCGAGCAGAAGCGTGACTTGGCCAAGCAGCGTGTCGACGAGGAGCTCGATGAGCGCCTGGCAGGCAAGCATGTGCCCAGGGTGCTGATGACTTTGCTCGAAATGGGCTGGCGTGATCTTTTGGTGATGACCCATGTGCGTCACGGTGAGCAGCACGACGAGTGGCACCAGCATTGGTCGGTCATCGATGAGCTTCTGGCGCGTGATGCCCAGGCCGGCAGTGGCCAGCTGGAGCTGCGTGAACTGGTCCATCGTATCAAAGAGGGACTGCACGCCAGTGGTGCCAATATCTCGGCGGAAGATAACAAGCGCATGGGTGCTGACCTCAAGCTGCTCCTCGAGCAGGATGCGCAGACCGGCAATATCCCTCGTGTGGCCTTCCCGCAGCGGCAGCGGCGGGCGCACGAGGAGGTCGAGGATGATCCTGCCCTGGAGCGTTGGCGGCAGCGCTGCCGCCAGTTGCAGGCCGGCGATTGGGTCGCGCTGGAGCGTCCGCAGACGGCGCAGGAGCGCATGCGTCTGGCCTGGATAGGCCAGAATCATTCGCGCTTCGTCTACGTCAACCATCAGGGCATGCGGGTCAGTGACTTTTCGCTGGATGATATGGCGCGGCTGCTGCAGGGCGGGGATCTGAACCTGCTGGAAGCTGCGCCGGCCTCACCGGTTGATGAGGCCATGGAAAAGATGGTTCAGACCATGTATGACCAATTGGCCTGGGCAGGCATGCACGACGAGTTGACGGGACTGTTCAACCGGCGTGAGTTTGAGCATCAGGTTGAGCAGGCTCTGGCTTATTGCCGGCGCACCCGCGTCAAGCACGTACTTGCCCAGATTGACCTCAATCAGTTTGCTTTGGTCAATAAAGATGCCGGTTATGAGGCCGGGGACAAGCTGCTGCGGGAGATGGTCGGTTTGCTCGAGGCTATGCCGCATCGCAACAAATGCCTCGCCCGTTTAGGCGGGGATGTCTTTGGTGTGCTGCTCATCGACATCGATCCAGGGCAGGCGCAGGCGCAGCTGGCGGTGCTGATGCAGTCGGTGGCCGACTACCGTTTCACGCATGCCGACAAAACCTTCCATTTGGGTTGTTGCATCGGTGCGGTTGCGGTATCGCACGTCGATGAGTCTGCCGACATGCTTTTGCGCAGTGCCGAATCAGCGTGCTCGATCGCCAAGGAAACCCCCGGTGGCCAGCGTATGCAGTGGTGGCTGCCTGACGATCGTGATCAGGCGCGCCGTCAGGAGGTGATGGCCTGGGTGTCACGGCTGAATCAGGCTCTCGATGAACAGCGTCTGGAACTGCGCTGTCAAAAGATCGCTCCTTTATCGGAGCTGGCACAGGGTGATGGCGCCCACTACGAGGTGCTTTTGTCGATGCAGGGCGATGATGGTCACTTGATCTCGCCAGGTGAATTCATGCAGGCTGCCGAGCGTTACAACCGTATGCATGCCGTCGATCGCTGGGTCATCGAGAAGGTTTTGCAGTGGATGCAGGAGCATGCTGACAAGATGGAAGCGCTAGGGGGCTTTTCCATCAACCTTTCTGGTCATTCGCTCAATGATGAGGGGCTGATGGAGTTCGTCTTTGACAAATTCATGACCTACAAAGTGCCACGCCACAAGATCGTTTTTGAAGTGACCGAGACCACGGCGATTGCCAACCTTGCCGATGCGGCCGACTTTATCCATGAAATGAAACGCATAGGTTGCCGTTTTGCGCTCGACGATTTTGGTGCCGGCATGTCCTCCTATTCCTATTTGAAGAACCTGCCGGTTGACTTTATCAAGATCGACGGCAGCTTCATCAAGAATCTGGACCGCGACAAGCAGGATTGGGCCATGGTCAAGTCCATCCATGAAATGGCTCATATGCTGGGCAAGCAGACCATCGCCGAATACGTCGAGAATGAGATGATCCTGGCCAAGCTGACAGAAATAGGTGTCGATTTTGTGCAAGGCTACGGCATCGAAAAACCACGCTTGCTGTCTTCGCTTTGACCTCAGATCGATGCCAGGTGGCTCGCTGTCCTTGTCAGCCGCAGGCAGGTGTTGAGGGTCTGGAGCCTGGGGTGGTGGGCTGATGCCTTGTTCGGGTCAAAGATAAAAATTATTAAAATCAGATAGTTGCTTATTTATTGTGTATGGTGCCCGGGACCGGAATCGAACCGGTACGGCCTTTTCAAGCCTGGGGATTTTAAGTCCCCTGTGTCTACCAGTTTCACCACCCGGGCTGATCTGTGATCGGCACGCCTTGTCGCTGATATTGATACGTGGCGCCCAGACAGGCTCGGGGCCTGGCTATACGTCCGTGATGCGACGTCCGTGATGCGGATGGAGGCTGGGGTCGGAATTGAACCGGCGTACGCGGAGTTGCAGTCCGCTGCATGACCACTCTGCCACCCAGCCATAGGTGCTACAGGAAGCGCAGCATAGTATAAAGCTTTGTCCTGGGCGTCAAGTCAGTCGCAGTGATGGCACCAAGTTTATTGCTGGCCTGATGAGCGCCGTGCTTCTATGATAAAGTCCTTGTTCCGGTCATGAATTTTCGGTAGTGTACGGACTTATGTGCAAATTCTTGGCGGGCTGAAAGCGGCCATGGTATGAGGGAGATAACCAAACCAACCCAACCCCGTAGGAGGGGCCATACCATGACCGCAAGAAAGCATAACATCC
>JAJZHK010000046.1 GCA_021804565.1 Pseudomonadota bacterium
GCGGACTGCGAAACATGCAGCCGCTCGGCGGTGCGGGTGAGATGGCCTTCGCTGGCGACAGCCCAGAAATAGTAGAGATGGTGGTAGTTGAGTCGGTACATGTAATTGTTCTCAAAAACAGATTGACATCAAATATATAATATATTTTACCGAACAAGCGACCTCTGGCAAAGTCTCTGCAGGATCAACCACGGAGCCGCACATGAGCTTTGCCCTGCCTGTCGTTTTGCCTCTGGCCATCAGCCTGGCTTGGCTCGTCCCCGCTCTCTGGCCCAGCCGCAATCTGTCCGCGCACTGGTGCGCGGCCGAGGTCGTCGCCCTCAGCGGCGGTTTGCTGGTGATCCCGCTGCTGTTCACCCCGACCCCAATGCCTTGGTTCGCTGCGGCAGAGCTGATGCAGGCGCTGATCCAGGTGCTCGCCTGGCTGGTGCTGCGCTACGCCCACCGCTATATGCGCGGTGAACCGGGCCAGGCGCGGTTTTTGCGCGCCATGGGCTGCCTCTTGGCTGCGGTGACGGTGGTCGTCCAGGCCGATCATCTCGTGCTGATGGCGCTGGCCTGGATCGCCTGCAGCCTGGCCTTGCAGACCCTGCTGAGCTTCTATCCCACACGTCTGGCGGCACAAAGAGCTGCGCGTCGCGAATGGCGCGCCAGTCGTTTCGCCGAGCTCTTGCTGCTGGCCGCCCTGCTCCTGTGGTCGCACGCCGGCGGCAGCTTCAGCTTGCAGCCCTCCCTGCATCCGTCCCTGCTGCGTCATCAGGAAGCGGTCGCGGCAGGTCTGCTGCTGGCCGCCGCTGTCGCCATCAAGACCGCCCAGCTGCCCTTTCACGGCTGGCTGATCCAGGTGATGGAAGCCCCCACCCCGATTTCCGCCTTGCTGCACGCCGGGGTGGTCAATCTCGGCGGTATGGTGTTGATCAAGGCTGCCGTGCTCTTGCAGGCCTCGCCCGCAGCCCGCATCCTGCTGATCATGTGGGGCGGCAGCAGCGCTCTGCTGTGCTGTGTGGTCATGCTCACTCGCATCAGCATCAAGCTGCACCTGGCCTGGTCGACGTCAGCGCAGATGGGATTCATGCTCCTGGAAATCGGCATGGGCTATGACGCGCTGGCGCTCCTGCACCTGCTGGCGCACTCTTTCTACAAGGCGCACGCCTTCCTGCTGGCGGGTGAAACGGTGCGTCACAGCGCCACACGGCAGCTGCTCGGTGCGGCTGTGCCCGGGCCGCTGTTCATCCAGCTGGCGCGGGGCCTGCTGGCGGCGTTGCTGCTGGCCAGTGTGCAAGGGTTGTGCTCATACGTTGGGGGCGGTGCCGGCCTGGCACCGCTGTGCTGCCTGGCCATCGGTCTCGGCCTGGGCGTGCAGTTGGGCTCCTGGCGCGGCGTGCTGGTGGTTCTCGCCCTGAGTTTGTCCTATGGCTGCTTGCACCGTCTGGCCAGCATGATATTGCCGCAAAGCCTGCCTGTGCCCGCGGACGGGGTGCAGGTTTTACTGGCCAGCATGTTCCTGGCGGTCTTTGTCCTGCAAACCTGGCTGTTGGGTAAGCCGCAAGGCCGCCTGGCGCGCCGCCTCTACGCGCATGCTTACGCCGGTTTCCATCTCGATGAGGTCTGGACCCTGCTGAGCCGCTACAGCCTGGGTCATCGCACCTGCCGCCGCCTGCCGGTCTTGCAACTCCAGGAGAGCCACCATGACTGAAATCACCCGCAGCTGGCAGCAAGCCATCGAGCAGGCGCTTGCCAGCATCGCCCCGGCCTGGCCGCTGGATCGCCTGGTGGCCAGCTCGCCCTATTGGGGGCTGCGCCAGCAGACCTTTGTGCACGCCGCTGACACCCTGCGCCAGGTGGCTGACAGCCGGCTGCATCTGCTCGAGAGCGAGTATCGGCAGGCGTGGCAGCACGGCGAGATCAGCGCCGCAGCACTGGATGGCGCCTTGCGCGAAAACGGCTGGAGCGGAACGCGGCAAGACTGGCTGGATACCGCTGCCGTCGACCCGGTCAGGGCGCCACGGCTGCTCAGCAGCTTCCATCACGACGCGCTGGAGACGCAGGATCGGCCTTCATCGGACGAGCGGGTGATCCAGCAGGTCAGCCAGTTTTGTGCAGCCTGGTTTGACCGTGATCAGGCCCATTGGCACCTCCATCACGAGCGCGGTTTTTACGCCGCCTGGCACGAGCAGATGGGGCCGCTGAGTGTCGCATCGCCATGGCGCCGGTGGATCCAGCGGCGCCTCAGGCAGTTGCCCGATGAGAGCGAAGCCATGCTGATGGCGGGACTCACCCAGCTGCAGGTGCCGGACGACGCTCTGCAACCCTACTTACAGGCTTTGCTGATGCGAAATAACGGCTGGGCGGCCTGGTGCGCTTACCTGGGCTGGGAGGCCGGTCTGCAAGGCGGCTGTGACAGCCATTTGCGGCAGCTCCTCGCCATCCAGCTGGCCTGGGAGTGTCTGCTCGATGATGGCGAGCGCACAGCAGACAGTGCCTGGGCCGCCTGGCAGCACGATTGGGTCTGCTACCAGCGCTGCCGGGCAGACGCCCGCGCGCTCATCTGGCAGCGTGCACACGAGCTGACGCTGCACGGCCCGGTGAGCGTGGCCCTGTGCCAGCAGCGCCGTGAGCTCGACAGCGCTCGACCGGCCCTGCAGGCGGTGTTCTGTATCGACGTCCGCTCGGAGCCGATGCGGCGGGCGCTGGAGGAAAGTGTGGAGGGTGGGCGCACCTGTGGCTACGCCGGCTTTTTTGGCTTGCCGCTGGCCTTGCGCCTGCCCGGTCATGCCGGCACCCAGCCGCGCTTGCCGGTACTGCTGGCCCCCAGCTGGGAGGTGCAGAGCGAGGCTGCCAGCGGCGCAGCCTCTTTTGGGCAGGGCTGGCAGGCGCTGCAGCGTTCACCGCTGGCTGGATTTGCACTGGTGGAAGGCAGCGGACTGGGCAAGCTGTTGGCCCTGCTGCGCCACAACAGGCCGTCTGCCGCCCCGGTCGACGTGCCGGAGCTCGACCCCTGGTTGACGTCCGCAAGCGCAGCCCGTCCGCCTGAAGATGACCTGCGCCTCGAGCAGCGTGCTGAAATCGCTGCCGCCGTGCTGCCGGCGATGGGTCTGAGCGGTGGGCTGGCACCCTGGGTGCTGCTGACCGGCCACGCCAGCCATAGCAGCAACAACCCCCAGGCTGCGGCCCTGCAGTGCGGAGCCTGCGGCGGCCATGGTGGTCATCAGCATGTGCGGCTGCTGGCCCGCTGGCTGAATGATCCAGCTTTGCGCGCCTGTCTGGCGGAGCGTGGCCAGCCGATACCCGACGATACGGTTTTTCTGGCGGCGCTGCATCTGACGCACAGCGACGACATCGTGCTCCTCGATACCGCCCTGCTCAAGGCTGAAGTGCAGGCGCGTCTGCCGGCCCTGCAGGCCTCCCTGCAAACGGCCTCGGCACGGGCCCGGCGCCGGCGGGCAGCGCAGATCGGTCTGTCGGACCAGGAGAGCGACGCCGTGCTGGCCAGAAAGATGCGGCAAAAAGGCCATGACTGGGCGGAGACACGGCCGGAATGGGCGCTGGCCGGCAATGCGCTGTTCATCGCCGCCAAGCGCGCCAAGACCGCCCGACTGGATCTCGGCGGCCGGGCCTTTCTGCACGAATACGACTGGCGCAGCGATCCCGACGGCCAGCGACTGCAGGCTGTGCTGGCGGCGCCCATGGTGGTGGCACACTGGATCAATATGCAGTATTTCGCTTCGACGGTGGATCCCCGACGCTTTGGCAGTGGCAACAAGCTGCTGCACAATGTGGTGGCCGGGCGTATCGGTGTGTTTGAAGGCAATAGTGGTGATCTGCGCATCGGCCTGGCCTGGCAGTCGGTGCACGATGGGCAGCGGCTCCGTCATGTGCCGCTGCGCCTGGCCGCCTGCATCGATGCGCCGGCGGAGCTGCTGTCGGCGGCGCTCAAGGCGCAGCCCACGGTCCGCCAGCTGGTCGAAAATGCCTGGCTGCATCTCTACTGTGTGCATGGCGAGCAGCCCCTGCGCTGGCAGGCGGAAGGCGGCTGGCGGCATGACTGAAAGGCGCGCCGCACTGTTGACCCGGCATGGCAAGCACGCCGCGATCGCTCCAGCCCTGGCAGAGATAGGCTGGCACCTGGAGCTTGTCGACAGCTATGACACCGACCTGCTGGGGACCTTCAGCGGCGAGATCGAGCGTGCGGGCAGCCAGCGCGATGCGGCCTTGGCCAAGGCACAAGGGGCTTGCGAGCTGGCCGGCGTGCGCTATGGCCTCGGCAGCGAGGGCCGTTTTGGCGCCGATCCCTGGCTGGGCTGCAGCGGCTGGGCCAGCGAGCTCCTGCTGTGCTGGGACGGGCAGCGCCGGTACGCCATCGAAGCCTGGATCAGCGGAGCGCAAACCAATTTTTACCAGACGACACTGAGCTCCATGGCCGCCCTGCCGGACCTCCTCAGCCGGGTCGGTTTTCCGGAGCATGGGCTGATCGTCGGCCACCCAGGCAGCGCCGCCTTTCATAAAGAACTTGTCGACGAGGCCAGCTTGCGTGCGCATCTGCTGCAGCATCTGGCGCAGGCACCGCTGGAGCTGTGCAGCGATATGCGCGCCCACCGTAATCCTACACGCATGGCGATGATTGCGCGCTGTGCGCAGGGTCTGGCGCAGCGTCTGGCCTGTGCCTGTCCCGTCTGCGCCATGCCCGGCTACGGGGAGATTGCGCCGCTGGCCGGGGCCCTGTGCGCCGACTGTGCAAGGCCGACCCGGCAGCCGCGGGTACGCCGTTTTCAGTGCCCGTGCTGTCAGGTGATACACGAGCAGCCCTGGCCCACCCAGGCGTCGCCACAATACTGTGATCACTGCAATCCATGAACGAGTGAGGCCTATGCAAAGACTCCGCCCGACCCGGCAAGGACTCGACCAGGCAGCCGCGCTGTTGCGCGCTGGCGAACTGGTCGCCGTTCCCACCGAAACCGTCTATGGACTGGCCGCCGATGCCACCCAGCCGGAGGCTGTCGCCGCCATATTCCGCGCCAAGAACCGGCCGCCGCAGCACCCGCTGATCGTGCATCTGTCGGGTATCGCACAGCTGCACAGCTGGGCGGCGCGTATCCCGGCGTGCGCCTGGCCGGTCATCGAGCATTTCTGGCCTGGGCCATTGACCCTGGTGCTGCCGGCCGGTGCCCAGGTACCGGCCATCGTCAACGCCGGTCAGGACAGCGTCGCCCTGCGCTGGTCCAGCCACCCCCTGCTGCAGGGGCTGCTCGAGCGCTTGCAGCGGCCGCTGGCGGCACCTTCAGCCAATCCCTTTGGCCGTATCAGTCCGACCACCGCAGAGCATGTCCATGCCCATATGCAGGGTCGTATCGCGGCGGTGGTGGAGGGCGGTCCGTGCACGCTAGGCATCGAATCCACCATTCTCGATCTGCGTGGCGAGCGGGCGAGCATCCTCCGCCCTGGCGCCATCACCGCCGCGATGCTGGCGCCCTATCTCGATCTGGCGCCGGCAGCGGCAGCTGATGCGCCACGCGTCCCCGGCAGTCTCTCTGCACACTACGCGCCGCGTCTGCCCTGTTACCGGCTGGAAGCGGCCGAGCTGCCCCACAGAAAGGACGATCCTGGCTGGCAGAACGCCGCTGTGCTGGCCATCGAGGCGCCGGCCACCCGCTGTGGCTGGTGGCGAGCGATGCCGGCCACCCCGCCAGCCTACGCCCAGGCTTTGTACGCAGCGCTGCACGAGGCTGACGCCACAGCTTGTCAGGCGGTATGGATCGTCATGCCGCCAGATGCAGCCCCCTGGCAGGCTGTGCGTGACCGTCTGCAACGGGCTGCCCAGGTCCTGGCCGGCTAGGGGGTGATCTGCACGGGGACCCAGATCAGCTGATCTGGGCGCACCCCCAGTCGCGCGGCGACCGCCAGCAAGGCCTGGCGGGCGGCAGCCAGCGGCTGCGGGTCGCGCTCCAGCAGCCACAGGTAGTTCTTGTTGGGACCGACCACCACCGCCCAGCGGTAGGCCGGATCGAGGGCGGCCACGAAGTAGCCGCCGTAGAAGGGCCTGAAGAAGGACACGCGCAGGGAGGCGACGTCCCTGGCACCCGTGAACCAGGCGCGACCCACCGCCTCACGCCAGCACCTGCAGCCAGGGTCGTAGCCACGGTTGACCACCCGCAGGCTGCCGTCGCCCCGCGCACTGTAGTCGGCGCTGACCGCCTGCAAGCCGTGCTCGAAGCGATGATCGAGGCGGGCGAGCTCATACCAGTGGCCCTGATAGCGTTCGACCTGAAAGCCATGCAGCGGGGTGATCCCCGCTGGCGGCGTCGTCTGGCAGCCGCTCAGACCGAGCACGACCAGGGTGCACAGCGCCAGACCCAGACGATGTTTCAGCATAGCTATGACCTTCTCCGTAACAGGCAGGACGGCAGCGCCGGCAGCTGCTCAGCCATGCCGCATTTTTTTGCGCAGCCAGGTGATCATGCCGCCGATGACCGGGATCTTGGCGAACAGCGCCTCGGCGGCGTCCCAGTAGTCGCGGTGCAGGATGATCCTGCCCTGCGTATCAAATTGTAGATGGCTGGCGCCGTGTATGCGCAGCGCCCGTCCGCTGTAGATGAAATCGAAATCCCAGGTGATGAAGGCCTGATCGCCGTCGCGCAAAGCCTGGAGGACGGTGAACTTCGGCTGCTGCAGGTGGGTGAACATCGCTGCAAACAGCGCCTCTATCTCGTCGACACCGTGGCAGTCGTTGAACGGGTCCTTGAAGTGCGCCTGCTCAGCGTAGTAGCGCCTGATCTCCTGCAGGCTTTGCGTCGACAGCGTCTGCAGCCAGTCGAGCAGCGCCGGCCAGTCCGGCCCTTCGCAGCGGCCTTTCATGAGCGTGCCAGCCTGGCCAGCATCGGCAGTCGCAGCCGGTAGGGCAGGTGTTGCAGGAGCTTCAGCCAGAGCGTGAAGCGCCAGGGAAAGTCGATTTCAAAGGCGCCGCGTGCGAGACCCCGCATGATATCGCGTGCTGCCTGGCGCGGTGTCAGTAAGGCCGGCATGCTGAAGTCGTTCTTGGCGGTGAGTGCGGTGTCGACAAAGCCGGGATTGATCAAGTAAACCGCGACGCCACGTGGCTTGAGTTCGGCGTAGAGGATTTCCGCCAGATTGATCAAAGCCGCCTTGCTCGGGCCGTACACCACCGCACCGGGCAAGCCGGTGTAACCGGCGACACTGGCGATCAGCGCCACGCCACCACCATGTTGCGTCAGCGCCGGCAAGACCACTTCCAGTCCTAGGTAGACACCGAGCAGATTGGTATCGAGCAGATGGCGGGTTTCTGTGGCGTGCAGGTCGAGGCAGTGTTGTGGCCGGTAGCCGGCGGCGCAGAACACCACCAAGTCCGGCCGTGCATCGTCATGCTCCAGTTCGGACCACACCTGCCGCCAGGCCTCAGCCTGGGTGACATCCAGGGTGTGCACGCGTGCACCGCGGCGTCCCGCAGCCAGTGCCTGCATCGGCGCGGCACGGCGGGCGGACAGGATGACCTCGGCACCGGCATCCAGCAGTTCGCTGGCCAGCGCCGCACCGATGCCGCTCGAGGCCCCGATCACCCATACCCGGCGTGAGCGCCAGTCGGCGATAGCCGGATTGAGGCGCAGGGTCATGACGGAGGCTCCACTTTGTGAAAGAACAGCGTGACTTCGCCCAGGCGGACGCCGAACTTGCTCATCACCGCACGGTTGAGCAGACGGTGTTCGTCGAGCAGAAACATCCAGTCGTCGAACTGCACCTGATAGACATGAGCATCGACCGGCAGCCGCAGCGTGTAACGCCAGTGCAGTGCATTGCCGGCCGTGACGCCGCGGGCAGCGCCGACCACATCGGCGGCGAGACCGCGCCACTGACCCTGGCCGGTGGGCTGCAGATGCCAGACGCGCAGCTGGGTGCTGCCGTCGCTGTTATGGAAGTGTTCGGTCAGCACCAGCTCCTGGCCGATGCGCTGGCCGTCCATATCGACGCGGAAGCGTTTGAGCAGGCGGCCGTGGCGGTCCTGGAACATCCCCCAGGCGACGGTCTTGCCCAGAAAGAACTGGCCAGGGTCGAGCCGCGGACGGTTGCCGGCGTAGTCGCTCACCGAGGGACCGGTGCAGCCGGTCAGCAAGGCCAGCAGGACGATCAGGACGGTGCGCAGTATCATCGATCGGCTCCCAGCAAAAATTGGGAGACCCCGGTGCGGCCTTCGTCGAAGCCGGCCTCGCAATAACACAGGTAGAGGCGCCACAGACGCAGGAAGGCTTCGTCGAAACCCAGGGCGCGGACGGCGTCGAGCTGGTTTTCGAAAGCCAGGCGCCAGCGGCGCAGGGTTTCCGCGTAGTCGGCCGCAAAGTCGAAGCGCTCGTGACAGAGCAGACCACGGCGGCGCGCCTGCTCGACAAAACGTTCACGGCTGGGCAGCATGCCGCCGGGAAAGATAAAGGTCTGGATGAAGTCGGCGCTGGCCCGGTAGGCCGCGAAGCGTGACTCATCGATGGTGATGCTCTGTACCAGGGCCCGGCCACCCGGTTTCAGGCAGCGGCGCAGGGTCTCGAAATAGCCCGGCCAGTAGCGTTCGCCGACCGCCTCGAACATCTCGATCGAGACGATGGCGTCGTAGCGCCCGGCAAGATCGCGGTAGTCGCGGAGCTCAAGCTCGACCAGGGGCTCGCCGGCCAGACGATGGCGGGCAAACTCGAGCTGTGCATTGGAGAGGGTGATGCCATGCACGGCGACACCCAGACCGGCGGCATACTCGGCGAAGCCGCCCCAGCCGCAGCCGATCTCGAGCACCCGCATGCCCGGCCGCAGCTGCAGCTGCGCACCGATACGCTGGTATTTGCGCGCCTGCGCATCCGCCAGGGACAGTTTGAAGTCGCCATCGAAGCAGGCGCTGGAGTAGGTCCAGCTGCTGTCCAGCCAGAGTCGATAGAAGTCGTTGCCGATGTCGTAATGGGCGTGGATGTTACGGCGGCTGCCGCGGCGGCTGTTGACGTGGAGCAGATGACGCAGCCGGTACCATAGCCGTTTCGCCAGTTGTCCCAGGCGGTCCAGTTGCAGGGCCTGCTCGTTGCGCAGGGCCAGCCGCAACAGGGCGGTCAGATCGGGACTGTCCAGCCAGCCGTCGCGATAGGCTTCGGCAAAGCCGATGTCATTGCCGGTGAGAATACGCCGGCAGGCCCGCCAGTCGAGCAGCCGCAGCTCGGCGTCGGCTTGGGCTTGCGCAGCGCCAAAGTAGAGCTCTTCGCCATCCGGGGTGAGCAGGCGCAGGCTGCCTTGGCGCAGCTGGCCAAGCAGCGACAGCAAAAGGCGGCCGCTGGCCGGCATGTCGTGGCGATCGAGGGCAAGGGAGGGGCTGAGGCTCATGGCACGTCACTCCTGGCTGCGGCTGAGCGGCGCAGCGGGGGGCTGGGGTTGATGGAAAAAAGGTACGCGCTTGAGCCATAGCCTTAAGGCCTGCGCATGGATACGGACGATCACGCCGACGGTGAGCAGCGGCTGGCGCAGCAGGGCGCGCACCGCAGAGCCCGCGCTCAGCGCCGTCAGACGACCCGAGATCGCGGTGTGCAGCAAGGCTCCAGCCTCGTCGTCGTAGTCGATGCGCACCTGTGAGCGCTCAGCCGTCTGCTGAAAACGAAAACGGTAGCAGCCTTCGACACGGCAGAAGGGTGAAACGTGCAGCAGCTTGCGGCAGACCAGCTCATCGCTGGCGGTGATCGCACGACCATCGGCATGGCTGAGCAGGTAAGCGTGGCGTTCACCGAAGGTGCTGTTCACCTCGGCGAGGACGGCGACCAGGTGGCCCTCAGTGTCATGGCAGAACCAGAAGCTGACCGGATTGAAGACATAGCCGAAGACGCGCGGGAAGGTTTGCAGCCAGACCTCGCCGGTGGCGCTGATCCCCGCCTCGGCCAGCCGTGCCCTGATCCACGGCAGCAGCGGCGAGCCGTCGCGCGGGCCATAGTCGCGCGTGCGCAGTGCCAGGGGTCGCCAGCAGTCGATGCCGAACCAGAAGCCACGCATCTTGTCGAGGGCGGCCAGATTCAGGCGCAGGTAGAACACCGGATAGACGAAGCGGTTGACCACCGGCCGCAGCCGGTGGTGCATGACGTGTCCGCTGAGCAGATAAGCCGTATTCATAGGTCCAGCCTGGCCCAGTCGGGCGCCAGTCCGAAATCCTCGACGACCCGCAGGGCCGACTTCAGACCGTCTTCGTGGAAGCCGTAGCCGCTCCAGGCCCCGGCAAACCAGCAGCCACGACGGCCCTGAATGCCGGCAAGCGCGTTTTGGGCGGTGACGGCGGCCTGATCGAGCAGCGGATGCTCGTAATGGTAACGCCCGAGCACCTTGGCCGGATCCGGCGTGTGCGGAGGGTTGAGGGTGAGCACCAGCGGGGTGTCCACCGGCAGCGCCTGCAGCCGGTTGAGCAGGTAACTGACGCCGACGGCACGGCTGTCATCGCTGCCGCTACCGATAAAATTCCAGGCCGCCCAGACGCTCTGGCGCTGCGGCAGCAGCGAAGTGTCGGTATGCAGCACCGCTTCATTGGCCTGGTAGCGTACGGCCGACAGCAGCGCCCGCTCCTGTTCGTCGGCGTCGGCGAGCAGCCGCAGCGTTTGTGGGGCGTGGGTCGCGAACACCAGCGCATCGAAGCTTTCCTCGCCGGCAGCGCTGAGCACGCGCACACCAGCGGCGCCGCGCTCGACGCGCAGGACCGGGGTGGACAGGCGGATATCGCTCAAGCCGGCAGCGATCTTGTTGACATAGTGACGCGCACCACCGGCTACGGTGCGCCACTGCGGCCGGTCGCGCAGTTGCAGCAGGCCGTGGTTCAGGCAGAAGCGCAAGAAGCTGGCGGCCGGAAAATCGAGGATCTCTCGGCAGGGGCTGGACCAGATCGCCGCCGCCATGGGCAGCAGGTAGTGGTCACGGAAGCGAGCACCATAGCCTTGCGTCGCGAGCAACTGGCCGAGGGTGTGCGGCGCCTGCTCGGCGTGTTTGAGATGCTCCGGCGCCATGCGGTTGAAGCGCAGGATGTCCGCCAGCATGCCCCAGAAGCCGGGCGACAGCAGATGGCGGCGCTGGGCGAACACGGTCGCGAGACTGCTGCCCGCCCATTCCAGCCGGCCCTGGTCCAGGGAAACACTGAAGGACATATCGCTTGGCTGGGTGGCGATGCCGAGCTCGGCGAACAGGGCGATCAGATGCGGATAGGTGCGGTCGTTGTAGACGAGAAAGCCGGTATCGACGGCAACATCGTAACCGTCCACGCGTACATCGACGGTATGGGTATGACCGCCCAGCCGGCCTTCAGCTTCATAGAGGGTGAGCTCATGCCGGCGCGACAGAAAGTAGGCACAGGCCAGTCCTGAGATACCGCTGCCGATCACGGCGACACGTCGCTTGGATAGAGGGTGCACCTGAGTTTCCTTGCCGCCTAGGGGGTTGACGAACCCGACGCTATCACTTGCCGGGGCTGCTCTATCCTCATAATATAACCGAAATGGAAAAAACGCTACTAGCTAGTAAAAGGTGTTACTGATGGGTATTGTTGGCAGGCTCAGTTTCAAGGACCAGGCGTTCAAGCTGCGTGAGCAGGCGGTGCTCGACGCCACCACGCGCATGCTGGCGAGCAAGGGCTACGATCTGATGACCATGGACGACGTCGCCGCCGAGGCCGGCCTGTCCAAGCCGAGTCTGTACAAGCACTTCAAGTCCAAGGATGAGCTGGCCACCGAGGTGATGATCCGTTTGCTGGTCGATGCGCAGGACTATCTGGCGCGCCAGGATCCGGCCCTCAGTCCTCTCGATCGCCTGCGCGATCTGCTCGCCTGGGCGCTACGCGTGCGTCTGGCGGGAGGCCTGCCCTTCCTGCCCTCCACCAGCCCGCAGGTGCGTAGCATGCTGACCCGCAGCCTGCGCTACGTGAGCCGGGCGATGCAGCTGCACCAGAAGCTGAAGGGTATCGTCGAGCAGGCCAAGCAGCAGGGTGAGCTGAGCGCCGATATGCCGACGGATGTGATGCTCTACAGCTACTACTCACGGACCTGCGATCCTGCCGTAGAGTATTTGCGCATCTACGGCCGATATGCCGATGAAGACATCATCCGCCACATGCTGGCGGTCAGCTTCAAAGGCTTGAGCGCTTAAGCCTGCCGCTCAAGCCGTCAGCGCAGCAAGGCGTTTTCTCGCAACCAGCGCTCGGTCCGGTGCAGGCCCGTGGCGAGATCGACCTGCGCCCGATAACCGAGCATCTTTTCGGCCTTGGCGATGGCGTAGCCAGCCCGGCGGCGGAGCATGGCCAGTGACGCCGGACTGATTTCCGTGTTCTGTTTCAGGAGCTCATTGAGCAGGATGTGGGCGATGCGGGTGTACGCCGCCGCCATGAAGCCTGGCACTTGCGGCACCTGGCCGCGATGGCCGGCCCATCGCCAGTGGTGGGCAAAAAACTCAGCGCAGGACACGCTCACCCCATCGGTGATGTTGAAGATCTGTCCCGCGGCCTGCGCTGCACTGGCGGCGAGCACGATGCCATCGACCAGATTGTCGATATAGACCGGGCTGAAGACACCCTGGCCGGCATCCGGCAGAAAAAATTGGCGCTTGCCGATCATCGCCAGCGGAATCAGCACCCAGGGTCGCGAACCGGGACCATAGACATCCCCGGGTCGAATGATGGTGCAGTCGATCTCACCGGCGGCGTGGGCGGCGAGAGCGGCATGCTCGCTGGCGGCCTTGGCATCGCAGTAAGGGTAGCCGCTGAGCAGCGATATGGCATCGGTCTCGCGCCGTTCCGAGCTGAAATCGAGGCCGTAGGCGGCGATCGACGACAGGTGTACGAAGCGGCTGGCGCCGCCTTGCAGGGCCGCCTCCAGGGCCAGGCGCACGCTGCCGACACTGACCGCACGGTAAAGCTGCGCCGGCGCAGAATTGGCAACGACAGCTGCGGTATGGATCACCAGCTCGCAGCCATCGGCGAGGCGCTGCCAAGCTCCGGCCTGGGCGACGTCGGCGGCATGGATGTTCTGCCCGGGATGGCCCTGGAGGTCAACGCCGACCACCTCAGCACCCAGCGCCTGGTAACGTTGCAGCAGGGCGCGGCCGATGAAACCATGGGCGCCGGTGATAAAAACCTTAGCGGGTATCGACATGCTCAAGAGCTCCTCTTTCCGTACCGCACCGACCACCAGGCCGCCGCTAGCGGGCCTGCGCAGGGGAGATCGGCAAGGGCTGACCGAAACTCGCCTCGCCGATCAGATGGCTGACCTTGATCCCCGGCGTCAGCCACCCGGGTGTGCATTCGCTGCTGCTGGCACAATTGGGGTAGTCCGGATGGGCGGACGCACCGGCCACCGTTTTCTCGAGCACCATGGAGATGTACTGGTCGTTGCTGTTTTCCAGTGTATTGCCGTTGAGGATGACCTCGGCGCCGGTCGCCCGCGCATAACGGCGTATGGCATTGACCCGTGAGTTCTGCGGTGCGTAGGCGTCCACACCGACACCATTTTCGGAACTCACGCGTATGCCGTCGGGGACCCTCGCCACCAGGGAGTGGTTGCCCTCGGTATGACCGGGCGTATGCAGCAGAGCAAGGCCAGGACCGAGCGCCAGGCTGCCGGTAAAGCTCAGCACCCGGGTGTCAGGCAGGCCGTCCAGGCCGCCTGGACAATACCAGTCGGATTGGCAGGGCAGCAGTGAGCGGGTGGCGATCCATTCCTGGCGATGCACCAGCAGGCGGGCGCGCGGAAAGTACCCCGGGCGGCCAGCGCCGCCTAACCAGCGGCGCACATCCTGGGTGTGCAGGTGATCGTAACTGAGGTAGTCCACCTGGTCCGCGCTGATGCCGATCTCGGCCAGTGCCTGGGGCACGTCACGAAAGACCGGGGCCATGAGGTCCTGGACCCGCCGTGGTCCAGGAAAGCTGTCGGCCAGGCGCCGGAAGAAAGGTGTCTCACGATTGGCTTCCAGATCGGAGGGCGAGAACAGCAGCGTGCGCAGCTCGCCGGCGAAGTCCTTGTACTGCACGACAAACAGGCGGTTGAGGATGTGCACGAAGGGAAACCGCAAGGGGCTCTGGGCGAAGACCCCCGCGTAGGCGTACCAGCTGGGGTAAGGGACCCGCAGCAGGTTCATGCTTCGGTAAAAAAGCACCTCCGGCTGGTCCATGAAGCGCTCGCGAAAAGCTTCCGCCCGGCGACGGACCTCACGCAGGCGCTGTGCCGGCTGTGCTGCCTGGCGCGCGTTATCGAAGTCGGTGATGGAGCGCATGCCCGTGGGCAGATCCGGCGCCATAGCCGGGTGCCCGGTGCTTGTGCTGCGATGGCTCATGCGGACACTCCTTTTTTGCGGCCGCTGCGGAAGGCATCGACCATGCGTTGCACCCTGAGGTTCGTGAAGCTGCGCTCCAGGAGTGGCTGGAACAGGCCGGGCGAGAGCAGCACCGGCAGCAGGCGCTTGGGCACGCTGACGATGCGGGTACGGTTTTCGATCGCCTTGACGGCGGCGTCGATCACCGCCTCCGGGCGGACCATGGTCCAAAGACCGGTGTTGCCTTTCCAGATTTCCCGACCGGCGGCATCGGCGTGGGTCTGCTGCATCATCGCGGTGGCGGCGAAGGTGGGGTGGACGGTGCCGACCTCGGCACCCTGGCTGCGCGCTTCCAGCCGGAACGAGTTGGCCAGGGCCCACACCGCCGCCTTGGAGGCGCAGTAGTGGGCCTGCAGGGGCGAATGGATGGCCGTGGCCATGGACGCCATGATCTGGAAATAGCCTTGCCGCGCCATGACTTCGCTGGCGCTCGCCTGGAGGGTGTTGAAGACCCCCAGCACATTGACATCGAGCACCTTGCGGAACAGCTCGGCGTCGATTTCGGCCAGCGGCGCAAAGGCGGTGATGCCGGCGTTGGCCACCACCACGTCCAGACCCCCGAAACGTGAGCAGGCCTGCGCCACAGCGGCCTGCATCTGCGCCAGCGAGCACACGTCGGCCTCTATCGCCAGGCTACGCGGTCCCAGCTCCAGCTCCAGAGCGTGCAAACGCTCTGGCTGCAGCCCGGTCAGCAGCACGTTCATGCCGCGCGCGTGCAGCCGGCGGGCGATGCCCTCCCCCAGTCCTTGGGCCGCGCCGGTGACCAGCGCGGTCTTGCCTTGCAAATGCCAGCCCATTTCAAGTCCTCATGGTGAACGATGGTCAGTCTCCGAGGTCCGACCTGGGCCTAGATTCGCCTGATAGCGTAAATCTGTCAATATGGAATGACAGTTTGACCCTGCACCCCCACGGCGACTATCCTTGGCCCATGAGCATCGAGACGCCTGCCACCGGTCGCCGTTACAAAGGCGCTGACCCCGCCGAACGCGTCGCCCAGCGCCGGGCCAAGATCCTTGCCGCCGGCATCGATCTGTTCGCCACGCGGGGCTACCCGCAGACCACCATGGCCATGCTCAGCGTGGCTTCAGGCGTGCCGCATCGTTACCTGAGCCAGCTGTTCCCGAGCAAGGAAGACCTGCTGCGGGAGATCTATCTGGCGATCAGCAAGCAGGTGATGGAGGCGGTGCTGCTCGCCCGCCGCAGCCCGGGGGCCAGCCCTATCGAGCAGATTCGGCGTGATGTTGACGTCGCCTGTCGGGCTTTTTTGGCCGACGAGCGCAGCCTGCGCATCAATTGTCTCGAGGTTGTCGGCGTCTCGCAGGCTTTTGAACAGCTGCGCCGTCAAGTCATCCGTGAGTTCAGCCGGCTGATCGAGGATGAGATTCAGCAGTTTGTCGGTGCCGGACTGTTACCGGACCAGGCCGACTACGCCAGTGCCGCGCTCGGCCTGGTCGGCGCCTTTCATGAACTGATGACCGAGTGGGTGTTGACACCGGCCTCCCGCCGGCCCGCCGCCACCGTGCTGGTGGAGCAGGTTCAGGAGTTCTTCCGCGGCATGCTCCTGGCGGCGCTGCACCCAGGGCCCGGGCTTTAAATTAATTTTCACGAATCGCAGATGCGAATTGTTACATTGCGCATTGGCATGGATGAGTCCATGGCGTTAACGTGGAGATTCTGAGATGAGGACGGTCCATGCCCAAAAAATCCAGCCGCGACACCTTGCTGCGTCAGTGGAGCATGCTCAAGCTCTTACCCTCCCGAGGTTCAGGACTGCCCAGCAGCGAGATACGCAAGCGTCTGCAAGAGCACGGTTACGAGGTGGATGTACGCACGGTACAGCGCGATCTGGTCCAGCTGAGTCAGTGTTTTCCGCTGCGTTGCAATGATCGGTCGGTGCCACATGGCTGGCTGTGGGCGCCCGATGCCGGGGTCGACATCCCCTGCATGTCGGTGCCTGGGGCCTTGACCATGAAAATGGTCGAGGAGTATCTGCGCCCCATCCTGCCGGCCTCCGTGTTACGCGTGCTGCAGCCGCATATCGACCATGCGACACGGGTACTCAGCCAGATGGATGCCGGCAACACCGTGGCGAGCTGGACCGACAAGGTGCGCGTGGTGCATCCGGCCATCACCACCCTGGCCGGCGATATCGACGCCGACGTGCTCGAGAATATCCAGGATGCGCTGATGCGCGGTTTGCAGGTCGAAGTGGCTTATCAGCGCCTCGGCAGCGAACAGAGCTCGAGCCTGCGCCTGCATCCACAGGCGCTGGTGCAGCGTGGCCCGGTTCTCTATCTGATCGCGTCCGCCTTTGATTACGAGGACGTGCGTATCTATGCCCTGCACCGCTGCCACAGCGTGCGCATCCTCGACGAGGCGGCGCAGCGGCCGCCAGGCTTTAGCATCGACGAGTTCATCAAGGCCGGCCGGCTGCATTTTGGCAGTGGCGAGCTCATCGATCTGCACCTGTGGGTGAGTGCCGAACTGGCCGGCATCCTTCGGGAGAGCCCCTTGTGCGAGGGCATGCGCCTGCAGCCGGTCGAGACCGGCTATGAGCTGCACGCCTGTCTACCCTGGACCTGGCAGCTCAAGTGGTGGCTGCTCTCGCAAGGGGCGGCGGTGCGCGTGCTGGCGCCGGCGACGGTGCGTGCCGGCTTGCTCGACGAGCTGCGGGCGACTCTCGCCGCCTACAGCGAAGAGACCGTCGAGCTGGCCTCGGTGCACTGATAGCGAAGCGCCTGCAGGCTCAGGCCGGTCTGCGCGATCAGCCAGCGTGAGAAGGTCTTGGCGCTGGCAAACCCCAGGCTCAAGGCCATCGCCTGGGCGGTGCAGGGCTGCTTGAGCAAGGCTTGCAGGCGCTGCAGACGGACCTCGTCGAGCAACTTCTGATAACTCAGTCCATAGGGCTGCAAACGTCGGTGCAGCTGTCGCTCACTGATCCCCAGCTGCGCGCACAGCTGTCCCTGCGCGGCGACGCCGCGATCGAGGGCAGCGCCTATGCACAGGCGCAGCTGGGAAAGAAAATCAGCAGCATCATCATCGATGTGCAACTGCGCCTGAGCCTCCTGACGCAAGGTCTGGAAGATGCGTGGGTGACCCTGTGGAGAGATCGCCTTCAGCCGCTCCGGCGCCAGCACGAGGGCCGACTCCGCCGCCGCAAAGCGGAGCGGACAGGGAAAGGTCAGGGCATAGTCAGGGTGCGGCTGGAGGCCCAGTCGGTGCGCCTCATGGCTCAAGCGTACTTCGAGCAGGGCGTGCGGATCCAGCCGGTGTATCAGGCGGGCGCAGCTGGCCAGCATCCATTCCCGGCTGTGGCGTTGCAGGCGCTCGTCGTGGTAGCTGAACTCGATCAGCCAGAGCACGCGGCCTGGCTCGTGGCGCAGGCTGCACTGGGGAATGTTGGAGAGCAGGCGCCCATAGTTCTGCAGGGTGTCGAAAAGCTCGAGGATGCTCGGGCAGCTGAGACCAAGAAAGCCGAGCAGCCCGACTTCGGCAACTTCCATGGCTTGCGCTCGGTGCAGGCCCAAAAGGGGATCGTCGAGCGCCGCCAGGCTGGCGAGAAACAGTCTTTCGAAGACCGACTGGCCCACCCAGACGCCGTCACCGCCGAGCGCCTCTTCCGCCAGCTCGGCGCGCTCCAGCAGGGCCTGGCGTGTCAGCCCGGCAGCGGCGCACCAGCGCAGGTAGGCATCGATCAGGCTGCGGTGCAAAACCCCGGGCGCGTGTTGCAGCGCGGTGCTCGGTAGGTGGGACATCATCCTTGAGTCCTGAAGAAATAGAGGGTCTTTTTGCCAGCATACTATGAGACGGTCCTGTCTGAAAATGGGGCTGGATTTGTCTGGATCGGAGGGTTGGCAGCGGTGCCCGCCAACTTCATAGTCGACCGGCACGATAAAGTCAGAGCCCAGAGAGTGCTCGACGATAAAAACAGCGAACTCATGGAGGAGTCACCATGTCACGCCATCCCCTGCGCTGGCTGCCGGCACTGGGCCTGATCGGCGCCAGCTTCCTGGCGCACAGCGCTGCA
>JAJZHK010000047.1 GCA_021804565.1 Pseudomonadota bacterium
TGAAGGTGATGCTGACCCCGTTGCTGGCATCGAAGGGGGTGGTCGAGATGATGGCACCGGCTTCATTATTGGCATTGTTGGTCAGGCGCAGTGCACCTTTGCCGACAGGATCGGGAAAGTTGGCACTGCTGGTCGAGCCCTGGTAGCCACCGGTTTGGGTGTGGCCGAAGGGGTCTTTGCTGCCGCAACCAGGGATGCTGTCGCTGAGCACCGGCGCTGTTCCAGGCGAGGCTGACGAGCCGGCGGTGAGGCAGGCATTGAGGCTCTCCCAGGAGTTCAGGGTGCTGGTGCCGGTAAAATTCTCAGTGATGTTCTGGGTGGCCCAGGCGCCGACACTCAGTAGCGTCAGCAGGCAGGCTCGCCCACACAAGGATGACAGGTTCATGCTCGCTCCCTCCCCGAAGATATCCCGCTTCGGATTTATTGTTGACCGCTTTCGGGTGATGAATAGGCGGCACCCACGCTGACCGTGCTTTGCACCACGGCGACCGAGTTCGCTGAACCGCCGTAACCGTAAGCGTCGATCTGGTAGGTGGTGACATTATTGGTGGTGCCCAGCGGCACGATATAAAACCCGGGGTCGGTGTAGACCTGATTGGCGCCACCGTTGCTGTTGACCGACATGACATTGCTCGGTGGAACGTAGCTGATACCGACACTGTTGCTATTGCCACTGCTATCGATGGCGACCCAGGGCAGGGTGGTCGGGCTGACCAGGGCATTGCTGCAGACGGAGGCGGTCGCCAGGGTCTGGACACTGGTGCAGATGACCGGTGTGGGGGTGTTCTGGGTCAGCCACCATTCGGCGAATCTTTCCGAGGCGACGGCGCTGGTCAGCGCCACCTGCTTGTCACGCAGCACCCCGGCGATACGGTGGTGCAGGTTGACGCTGCGCAGCATGGCGCCGGCGAAGATGACCAGGATGGCCAGAAAGATCAGGCTGGTGAGAAGGACGAAGCCGGATTGTCGGCGGTAGGGATAGGCGTTCATGAGCGGCTCATCAAGACTATGATTTTGCTGTACGTCAGGGTGGCGGGCTGACCGGCCTGTTTGGCGAGAGGATTCTTGAAGATCAGCTTGGCCTGCACCGAGATGACATTGCCCCAGTTGTTGCCACTGGTGACCTGGGAGGCGTTGTAGTAGCCATCGGCCGAGCCATCGCCATTGGTGTCGATACCGTACAGGAACTGAATCTGCGCCAGGGTGACGGTGCTGCTGTCGCCGATCAGGGGATAGGCGGTCGTCGGCTCCTGAATCAGGGTGCTGTTGCTGCTCGGGGTGTAGCTGCTGCCGGTGTAGTTGCAGCTGAGACGGTTGCTGGTGTCCAGGCTGAAGGTCTGGTCGAAGATGTAGTAGGAGGTCGGATTGCTGGCTGCAATGGGAATGCCGCGGCCTATGCAGTTGAGCTGAGTGTCCTGCAGGGTCGGACCGATCACTTGCGGGACCAGGCCGGTGACATAGCGCACCGAGAGGGTGTCGCTGGCGCTGCCGCCGCCGTAGGTGCCAAAAATATACTGCCCGGCATTGGCATAGGTCGCCGTGGCCGGCATTTCGGTGCTGGTGCTGCCGCCGCTGGAGGGATCCGGGATGTAGCCTGCCGCTTGCAGCACGGTGGTCAGCGACTGCATGGCCATGGCGGCATTGTCATTGACCTGGGCCAGCTGACTCTGTGCCTGGTTGGCCTGGTAGACGCTGAGCAGCAGGGTGAGGATGCCGCCGACGACGAACAGGCCGAGGGTGCTGGCGATCATCAGCTCAAGCAGGCTGAAGCCTGCCTGCTGTCGGGCGTAGGAAGGCGTCCTCATGGCTGCACCATCATGCTATAGGTCTGGGTCACGCTGCTGGATCCTGCCGCGGCATTGAGCACACTCTTGTTGATGGCGACGGATTTCTCGGTCCAGGTCACGGCGATCGAACAGCTCACCGGGGCGGCCAGCACATTGCAGGTCATGGTCATGCTGGCGTTGGGCAGCTGACTGGCCAGACTGCTGCCAAAGTTGGCAAGATCGGTCGCCGCCATCTGCGCCGGGGTGCAGAGCATGTTCTGGCATTGCCCACTGGGTATCGTTGCCGGGCCCAGGGTGCTCGGACTGCTGACGCTGATGGTCTGGTTCTGGGCACCCATCTGTACGGTCGCCGGCGCCTGGCTGGTGTCGGCCCAGAAGGCGGTGTTGGCGTGCATGGCGGCGGCCAGACTGCTGACGTCGATGGCCACCACCGAGCGGGTGGAACTGACATTGCCTTCACTGATGGACATGGCGTCGACCTTGGCCAGACCGAGCAGACCTATGGCGATGATCGCCACCGCGACCATGACCTCGATAAAGCTGAAGCCCCGGCTTTTACGAGCCCTCATAAGCACGCCCCCTGTCCTGAAACCTGCAGGCTCATCAAGCCCATGAAACTCACTGCCAGGCAATTGGTGCTGCGCGTCGAGGCCGGCGTGGCATGACCGGTGAAGGTGACCGTGGGAATGGTGGTGGCGATATTGTTGATGAAGCCACCACGATTGTAGGTGATATACCAGATGCTGTTGTCGGCGCTCAGGGTGTCATTGTTGGTGAAGGCGGCATGTTGCCGAAGGACGCTGGCACCTTGCGGAAGGGTCTGGGTGCCGGTGGGATCGGCAAAGACGATCCAGCCGTTTTGCCAGTTGCTGCTCTTGCTGCAGGTCAGGCCATCGCTGGAGGCGCACAAGGTGATCAGCTGCCCCTCGCGGATGGCTTCCGCCGCGCTGTAGCGCATATCCCCCATCAGGTCGGCGATCTCGCCCTGGATACGGTTTTGTGCAATGTTGTTGCTGAAGTTGCTGCTCGCCATCATCGTCAGCAGGCCGGCGACAGCCAGGACGATCATCAGCTCGATGATGCTGAAGCCTCGCAAGGTGTGTCGATTCGAGCGATCGCAGTGCACGTCCATCTTCTCCGCGGCAGGGGCCCCGTCGCCGGGGCCGGACTCATGCTGCGATTATCCGATGCATGTGCTTGAAAAACCAGCCTGAATTTTCTTAACGGGCGATTATGCGGGATCAGTGGCAAAGACCCCGCTTCAGCGCTCGCTCGCCGCGGCTGTCGACGCAGGGCTGGGCCAAGGCCAAGCCGGCAACAAGGGGGTCTGCTCTTGCTGGACGGCTTGCAGGGACGCAGGACTGAGACCTAAGGCGCTGAGTATGGACGGCGCGATGGAGGTGCTCAGGGCCGGACTGCGCTGACGACGTGGTGGCGGCAGGTCCTGTCCGGGCAGCGCCACCAGAAGCGCCACATGGCGATCGTCTTCGCTGTCGCCACCATGTTCGGCTTTTTTATCCTCGCCCGGCGCGCCATAGATGACCCCGGCCTGGGTATGGAGGAGGAGGTCCGGGGTGCGTGCCGATGTGGCGGCCGCCGCCGGCGCTTCGATGTCGGCGATGCCAAGGTCGTGACGCGCGCGCAAGGCCGCGATCAGTGCTGCTTTTTGCCGTGGATCATGCAGCCAGATGAGCGCACCATCGTCGGCGGTGAGCTGGGCCAGATTGCCCGGTGTCGCTGCTTCTATGGCCTGCCGCAGACGGGCGACATCGATGTGTTGCAAGCGGGACGGCAGGATGGGGCTGTTGCCATGCTTGGCACTGATGATCAACAGGGTCGAGCTGGCAATCCCCTGCTCGCGCAGGGCGACGAGCAGCTGGTGCAGCTGTCCATCAAGATCAAGCATGGCCTGGTCCAGGCCGGGGCTCAGCCGCCCGTCGGCCAGGTAGCCGGCGCGCTTCTGGGCGACATTGAGCACCTGCATATTCATGCCGGCGATACTCGGTGCGCCATGCCGTGGTCTTTGCAGCTGGGCTTTGATCTGTGCGATCAGGGTCTGCATCTTCAGGCGGTCGTAAGCGGCCGTCTTGGCGATCGAGGCGGTGATCTTGTCGATGCCATGATCGTGGGGGCCTTCAAAATTGGCACCGATCTCCGGCAACTGCAGGTCATCGACGGCGTGGCCGCTGGGGCCCTGGACGATTTCATAGGCCGGATGCTTGTCTTGCCAGGCGGTCGCTCCACCGGCCTGGTGGATCACGTCAAAAAGGCTGTTGACGCGCAGGGCCGCGTGGGGATAGACCGCCTGGCAGGCCTGCTCGGGATCGCGGGCCAGGGCGCTTTCGCGGATCACCAGCTGCCCTGCCGGGTCGCGCTGGTCGAGGGTTTCATCAAAGCGCAGGACGCTGCCATGCTGCTTGCAGTCGGAGCCGGCCGGGGCGAGGCGGCGATCGTAGCTGACGTCGTACCAAATGCCGGTGCTCTTCGGTTGACCGCCGGTGATCATCGCCAGCAGCCCGGGGAATGAGTCGGAAGGGTAGACCGTGCGCAGCTGGCTGTAGATGCGTCCGTGCGCGGCGAGGGTCGCCAGCGTGCTTTGCGGATGCCGCGCAATAAACTGATCGAGATCGCTGGCGTGCATGCCATCGACGCTGATCAGCACGGCGTGCTCGACCTTCGCCGGCGAGGCTGCCGCGACATGGCAGAGGCCGACCATCAGCAGGCCGCGCAGGGCACGGCTCAGGGTATGGTTGTTCAATAACATATCAGTCTTCCGTTTGCAGTCGATGATCCACCCACAGGGTGAAAGCCAGGTCCTGGTGTTCGAGCTCTTCCGGCAGTTCCGGCACATGCGCCGTCATCAGCGCTTGCAAAGCGGCGGTGTCGAGGATGCGATAGCCGCTGCTGGTCACCACCTGTGCCTCGCCGATCTGGCCATGGCGGATGACGAAGCTGACCTGGGTGCGGCCGTGCATATGCGCCATACGCGCCGCGTAGGGGTAGTTGAGAGCGGCCTGAATCGCGGTGCGCAATTTGTCTTCGAAGCTGGCGCGTAGCCGGGGGTCGGGCGCGCTGGTCACCGTCTTGGCCACCGGCGGCGAAGGCTTGCTCGGTGCCGGTGCCGGGTGCGCGACCGGCGCCGGCACACTGGTCGGTGTGGGGGTGCTGGCCACGGGCAGGGGCGGCAACGCCTTGGCCGGGCTGGGTTGCGCCGGCTGTACCGGCTGCGGCTTGGGCGGCAGCTGATGAGCCTGTACATGCGGCTTGGGCGGCGCCGGTTGCGGCGGCTTGGCCTTGGGCGGCTGCATCGTGCTCACCTGAAGCTGGATCACGTGCAGGGGTTCGGGCGCTTTGGTGTAGCCACGGTTGAGCAGGGCCAGCAGAAGGGCAAGCAGCAGGGACTCGATCGCCAAAGCAGCTAAAGCGGCCCGCGACAGGCCCAGGGCTTCAGGGCTGATTTTCACGGCTGGCTATTCCTATCTGGGTGACGCCGGCCAAGCGACAAGCGTCCATGACACGCATCAATGACTGCAGGGCCAGATCATGTTCGGCCGCTATCGTCACCACCGTTTCAGCGGCATGACCGCTATGACGCAGGCGTTCGGTCAGCGCCGCGGCGGACACCGGCTGGTCATCGACAAACATCTGGCCATGACCATCGACGGCGATGACCAGGGTCGGGTGCGGCAAATTCTGCGCGGTTGAGCTGGTCGCCAGGGCGGATGACAGGCCGCGTGAGGGAATCATGTGCAGCGTGAACATGATGAAAAACACCAGCAAAAAGAACATGATGTCTATCATCGGAATGATTTCTATACGCGCTTTGCGAGTCTCGAAGTAGCGCATTCAAGCCACCTCGCGCGTGGCCGGGCGATGCTTGCTGGCGTCTTCGTGCCGAGTCATCTTGACCCGATTGAGCAGCATCATTTTCACCGTTTCGAGCTGGTGCACGATGATGCGTATGCGGTTGTTCAGACCATTGAAGGCAACCAGGCCGAGGATGGCGATAAACAAGCCACAGGCGGTTGCGATCAGCGCTTCAGCCACCCCCCCGGTGACCTGGGTTGGCGCATTGTCGGCATGGGCGAGGACGGCGAAGGCATTGAACATACCGATGATGGTACCGAGCAGGCCGAGCAGGGGGGCCAGGGTGATGATGGTGTCGAGCATCCACAGGTGACGATCGACGTGGGGCAGTTCGCGCATGATCGCCTCTTCGAAGCGGGTTTCGGCGTGCTCACTGCCTTTTTCACAAAGCTCGGCGGCGACGCTGAGCAGGCGCTGGTGCGGCAGACCGGCGTGCGACTGTTGCAGGCTGCGCAGCGTCTCGGCTTTGATGCTGCCATGCTGGTCGTCGAGTTCTTGCATCAGCCTTTGACCTTCACGGAGGGTGCGCATCAGGTACAAGGTGCGCTCGATGATGAGGGTCAGGGCAATGAGCAGGAGCACGGCCATGATGTAGATGATGCCCCCCGAGGCGGCGGCGATATGCGTCAAGGTTTGTAGGTTCATGATAAAGCCCTGTTGGATGGAAGAGGGAGAGACCCGGACCGGCGTCTATCTGCTTTGCTAAAAAATGAACCCGAGCCGGTCAGGGCTCGGGTCCAGACGACCTGACTCAGATCTTGGTGCTGAGCGACATCGTCAGCGAGCGGCCAGGTATGCCCCAGAACATGATGTCTCCCTGAGGACCCGTGCCATCGGTGTAATACACACCTCCTTTGTTGAAAAGGTTGTCGACTTGCAAGCTGACCTTGGTCGCCCGGTCGTGGCCGAAGCTGTAGCTGGCCGCCAGACTGGTCATGGAATAGCCGCTGACCATGTAGTTGCCGATGTTGGCGCCATTGGGGTACAGCGATCCTGATTGACCGGTGAAGTAGGAGCCGATGAACTTGTCCATGAGCGAGGCATAGATGCCGTTCTTGTCATAGATCAGGCCAGCGGCGGCGGTGCGTACCGGGGTGTTGGGCAGCCAGTTACCCGCGCTGTCATGGGCGCTGTTGACCGATCCATTGGTGTACAGACTCGTACCGTAGCCGATGAAATAGGTGGCTTCGCCTTCAACACCCTTGTAGCGGGTGGCTCCGTTGGAGTTGTAGTAGTAGGTGTTGCTACCGACGGTGCCGCTGAGGATCTCATTGCTGAAATCGATCAGGTAAGCGTCAAAGTCAGCTGTCAAACGACCGGTTTTGTAGACGGTGCCCCACTGGTAGTTGCGGGTGCTCTGCGGCTGCAGCGTGTTTTGACCGGGCTGGTTGATGTAGAAGTACTTCAGGTTGGGCGCCAGAAAGCCTTCGGCCGCCTGCGCGTAAGTACTCCAGTTCGAGCTGATGTTGTAGTGGATGTCCAAGGACGGCAGAGCCTTGCTCCAGCGCTTGCTGTAGTCGAGAGGCGCACCGGTCCCGTTGTTGATGGCGGCATTCAGGCTGCGCTCGAAAGACACGTACTTGAGGCCAGGACGGATGTTGAGGCCATCGACAGGCTTCCAGGCGAACTCGGCGTAAGGCTGAAAGGTATTCCAGCTGTCGGCCATCAGCCAGTTGTAGGAGTTCGGCGTGGTCTGCTGGCTGCCGGTGACGACGTAGTTGGGCGCACCGTTCATGGTCCAGTCGACGTTCTGGTTGGAGCGTGTGTTGTACTGGTGATCGAACCAGACACCGAGGTTGAGGTCGCCGGCAGCGAGGTGATCGGAGGCGCGCAGAACATCACCCACGGAACGGTACTGCATGGTCATCGAGACGCCCGGCACGTCGTTGGGCTGGTTGAGGTAGCCCTGCGCCAGGCGCAGCTGGGTGCCCAGGCCACCGCCGACGCCACCCGGCGTCAGGTTCGAGAACTGGCTGCTCGATTCCAGGTTGTAGGGCAGGCCGAAGGTCATGCCGTTGTAGCCGATATGGCGATAGCCAAAGGTGTAGATCTTGTTGTCCAGCGTCCAGCTGCCCTGCTCGCTATTGATGCCCAGGTAGCTCATGTCGCCATTGATCTGGTCACGGTTATAGCCGATGAAGGTCTGGCTGTTGGGGTTGTTGGACAGGCCAAAGTTGTTGCCGTACATCTGCATCTGGGTCAGCGTCGCACCCAGGGGCGGATTCTGATCGAGCTGGTTGACCATGGACATGAAGGTCAGCATGGTGTTGTCGCCCAGAGGCTTGAGCAGCTTGAAGATGGCATTGGTGCGCCGCTGATGCGAATAGCTCAGGTAGCCATCGCTGGAGACCTGCTTGAGATCCAGATAAGCGGAGGCATCACCCCAGTTCTTCATGGTCCCGGAGTCGAACTGCGCCCCTTCGAGCTTGGTGTTGAAGCTGCCGTAGCTGACATAAGGCGTCACGCCGGCGGTTTCGGAAGGGTCTTTGGTGGTGTTGGCCACGGTACCACCGAAGGTGGCATAGCCGATCACCGCCGCACTGCCTGGGCCACGGTCAACGGTGATGGAGCCCAGATCCTGCGGCATGAAATAAGACGTGGAGTGGTGGGTGAAGTCGTTGGAGTCACCGATAGGAATGCCATCGAAGGTGACGTTGTACTGGCCATCCTGGAAGCCGCGTATGCTCAGACCCTGAGACTCCATCAGGCCATTGCCGTTCGGGTCGACGTTGAAGACGCTCGGGGCGATGCTGATCAGGTCGGTGTAGTTGGATCCTGGCGCGGTATTGTTTTCGATATAGTGGCGCGAGATGATCGAGGCTGGTTCTGTTTCGGACAGGGAGGCCTGCGAGGGGGCCTGCGCAGGAGCGGACTGCGAACTGCCATCGGTGCTGCTGTCGCTCATGTCACTGGCGTCGTTTTGTACCGTTCCCAGGTCGACCTTTTCTTGTGCCTGGACGCCGCCTATCAGCATGCCGGTCAAAACCAGTTCAGCCAGCAGGCGTCGCTTCCCTATCTGCTTCTTCATGATGCCTCTCTCCCCCAATAATGGTCAGGCCCGCACTGGGCGCTTGCAGATTAGGGGGGCGGCATGACGCCAATGTTAATGTACTGTGACAGGGCGTTAAGTATTTTGAGCCTGTGCAGGGTACCAGCGCTGCAGGGCGGCCTGCTGGTATTGCCGGCGGATATCCGCTGTTGGACACCAGCGTGGCGCCGCGGCGGCCGCCTGGATCAGGAAGGTGAACAGGGTCAGGTGCCGGCGCAGGACACGTTCGAGGCGGTGCGGCAGCATCGGGTTGAAGTGGCCAAATAAAGAAAACAGCTGGCGCGGGTTTTTTTGTACCCAGGTCCAGGAGCCCATTTCCAGGGTGAAAGGCAGAAATATGCCGTTTTGCGTACCCAGATGCTCGTCGTAGAGATGGTCCCAGAGGTCGCCATGGGTCGAGTAGATCAGCGACTGCGGCTCCATGATGTAAAAGCTGTGCTGCGGATAGGACTCATTGAACAGATGGCGCAAGGCGAAGGCCTCGGCCAGGTGTGGCGCCGGCTGGTGGTGACGGGCATAAGGAAACCAGATGCGGTCACGCAGACCGAAGCCGGAGTGGCAGTCGATGGCGATGGCCAGGGGGCGGCCAAACAGATGCTCACGCACCATCTGGCAGAGGGTGCTTGATTCTATCTCCATCGCTTCGCCGGCGGCGCCTCGATACCAGGGCAAATGTGCAGAATAGCGCTGGCCCCCGATCAGGAAGGGCACCTTGCCGCTGGCGTCGTGCGGCGCATTGCGCATGAGATCGACGCCACGACCGTTCGAGCGTGTCATACGCGCCAACCCAACCGGGTTCACCGCCGGCATGAAGAGCAGATGCACCCGGTCGAGCAGGGCCTGCAGGCTGGTATCCCAGTCCATGCGCGCCACCAGGGAACGCAGGAAAGCCAGGACCACTTCGCTGCCGATGCGCTCGAGGCCATGGACACCACCGACGAAGGCGACGGCGGGCGCTTGCGGATCGGCGCTGCCCATGCTCAGCACCGACAGCGGCCAGCTCTCGCCGGCGTGCTCCACCAGTCCGGCGATTTGCAGTTCGACGCGATCGGCGACCTTGGCAGTGATCTGTGCCAGTTCGTCATGCAGCCTGAAACTGCGCGCCGTATGGGTCATGATCAGTAGAGCAGGCCAAATCCTATCGAGGCATTGTCCAGTTCACTATGGGTCGAGTAGCGCTCCAGCGCAAAGGTGAAGGTGATCCGGTTGTCCAGGGTCAGGCTGTAAGGTGAGCGATGGTTGCCGGTCATGAAGTCGTAGATCTGGGTCAGGTTGAAGTCATGGCGCAGGCGTTGCACCGGGCCGCGACTGCCATCGCCGGCCTGCAGTTCAAGCAGATTGGCAAAGCCTATGCCGACATAAGCGTTGGCGGCATGCTCCTGGGTGAAGTTCTTGTAGTCGATCCCCATATTGACGAAGGTGCGCGCGTAATTGACGTCGAGGAAATAGCCAGAGCCGACGCCGCTGCCGGAGCGGGTGGTGTCACTGCGGCCCGCCGAGTAGATGATGCTGGGGATCATCGTCGGATCCAGACCGGCGTCATCTTCGGCCATGGCCAGGGTCGACCCGACGCTCAACAACACCCATGCCCATCGTATAGCTTTCATCCATCGCTCTCCCATCGTCGAGGGCCTTCATCCTGAAGTCCAATTCCAAGTGCGGCAAGGATAAGGCCTTATTGTGTCGCTTTCAAACCTTCTTAGCGGGTCTGTCGATTCATTTGCGGCACATCATTTGTGTATCATGTTGACAATGGGCATAACAACAAGGCGGGGATATGGCAGAAAATGAGCATCTGGGCCCTCTGATGGCGCTGGCAAGCAAGACTTGGCGACAAGCACTGGATCAGCGTTTACGACCCTTGGGCTTGTCGCAAGCCAAATGGATGTGTCTTTTGCATCTGCATCGACAACCCAAACTGATGAGTCAGGGCGAGTTGGCATCGGTCATGGGTATCGAAGCGGCAACTCTGGTACGCCTCCTCGACCGACTCGAGGGTGACGGCTGGATCAAGCGTCAGATGGACGCCGAGGACCGGCGCAGCAATCGGGTGCTGCTCACCGACAGGGCGCGGCGGGTCAGCCAGGAGGTCGAGCAGGCAGCCAATGATTTGCGCGGACACCTGCTCGATGGTCTGCCCAGCGCCGACGTCGAGGCGACCCTGCGGGTCCTGCGCCAGTTGCTGGAGCGCTCGCGCAACAGCTTACGCAGGGCCCAGGTCAGGCATTGACCTGGTGGTGTCGGTGGGTGCTCAGCACCCCGACAAAGTTGCAAGGGCGGGTGCGCGCATCGAGCTGTGACTGCAGGATGCCGGTCCAGGCGGTGCGGCAGGCGCCGGTCGAACCGGGCAGGCAAAAAATGAACTTGCCGTTCGCCATGCCGGCCAGGGCCCGCGATTGCAGCGTCGAGCTGCCTATCTCCTGCAAGGAGAGGTGACGGAACAGCTCACCGAAGCCATCGACGTGTTTGTCAAAGAGGATGCGCAAGGCCTCGGGGGTGGAGTCACGCCCGGAAAAGCCGGTGCCGCCGGTGCTGATGATGACGTCGACGTCGTCAGCGGCGATCCAGGCGCTGACCACGGCGCGCAGCTGGTAGAGGTCGTCGCGGACGATGCGTCGATCCGCAAGCGTATGGCCGGCGGCGCTGAGCGCCTCGATGAGATAGGCCCCAGAGCTGTCGGTGCTCTCGTCACGGGTGTCCGATACGGTCAAAACGGCGATGCGTAGCGCCACCAGATCCTGCCTTGCAGCATGCGACATGTCATTCTCCTACCAACGTGGCGGCTCTTGCGTGCTGCTCACCTTGTTGTCGAGGGTGAACAGGACCGATCCCACCCCATGCGGGGTGTCGTAGTACCACAGGGCGCGTCCATTGATCGTCATCTTGCGTTGCGGTGCACCCAGGTACTGCAGGACGGTCTCCGGGCTCATGCCGGGTTCAAGCTTTTTCCACTGCGCAGGTTGCTGCGCCAGGGCTTCGGGATTCGCGCTGAGCGGCACACGGAGCGCTCCGGTGGTGTCGGCACGCGGTGCTGCCGACATCGACTTGAGCTGCTTCTCGAGGGCATCGACACGATGAACGAGAGCATCAAACTCGGCCCGGCTGGGCATATCCTCGGCCTGGGCCTGCATCACGGCTGTGCATGTGCAAGCGAGCAGGAGCAGATAGACAGGTTTCATAGCGCCTCCAGCAAAAAATCACCGCCAATCAATAAGGCCAATAAATAAAAAGGGGAAGGTTGCCCTTCCCCTTGCAGCATCTACGAGCTTAATTTACCACATGAACCAGCCGTAGATCATCGCGGTGTCATTGGCACTTGCATTGCGACCCATACCGTCATAGTTGGTGGTGGCACCATTGAACTTGGTATAGGCGGTGTACTGCACGCCCAACTGCACGTTCTGCCAGGGCAGGAACTCGTACTGAGCGATCCAGGCCGTGCTGGCAGGGTTGCCCGAGGCATCGCCGCTGAGCACATTGGGATTGCCATAGGGCACGCCGGAGACCACCTGGGGATTGTTGTAGTAGGCAAGATCGGTGGTGCCGGTCGTGCGTATCACCCCTACCGAGACTTCCTGCTGGTTGGCAAAGTGGAAGGACGCGTTCAGGTTCAGTGTGTTCAGGGCATCGTTGGTGTTGCTTGAACAGACCGTTCCTGAAGCACACAGTCCTGCCTGTTGCGGCAGAGCATTCCAGGTGTCGTTTTCATGGATGTAGGTACCGCGCACGATCAGCTCATTGTTGCCCAGGGGCAGTTCGTACTGGGTGTCCACGGCCGAATCAATCATACGATTGGACTTGCCGACGATGCCTGCGGGGATCTGGTTGATCGCCATGCCGTAGGCACCGACTTCCAGGTAGGCGTCACCGATGTTGGTGTCATAGGCGAGGCGCATATAGGGAGCGACGCCGCTGATCATGTTGGTGGCGCTAGGCGTATAAGGCTGTCCAAGCCCGGCCTGCTCTGAGCGGTAACCGGTCAGGTCAGCATACCAGTGGTTGTCGAGGTGCATGTAGCCACCGAGGCCGACCACCGACTGCGCCAGCTTGCCCATGATGAAGGGCTGGGCGGCGGGAGAGGGCAAGGCTGCGCCCGGCGTGATGTAGGGGAAGCCCCAGGCGGGGGTGCCCTGCCAGGGATCTTCCATGGACGGCGTGTTGTTCAGGGTCAGCCCGTAGGTCACCGGCAGGCCAGCCAGCATGCCCTGGTTGGCGTAGCGGATTTCCGACTGATCCTGGGTGAAGTGATCACTCTGATGGTTGTAGGTGATCTGCAGGAAAGAGCCCATATGCGGGGAGATCTCACCGGCAAAGAAGAGGCTCAGCTGCTGCGGGAACTGTGAGGAGACCTGCTGGGCGGCGGGTCCACTGCTCTTGTCCACACTGCGCACCTGCGACACACTGGTCTGCAGCATCAGTGACAGCGGCGGAATTTCATTCAGCTTCAGTGCGGCGGCATTGTCACTACCCTTGGACTGAATCTGCTGCATGCCCGTGATGGTATAGCCGTTCATCTTGAAGTCACGGCCAAACGGGGTCAGTTCGGGGTACATGGTGTGGCAGGCTTCGCAAGGCATGCCGGTTTGACGAGCATAACTTGGCACCGCTTGTGCGCCTTGCACAAGCATCCCGCCCACCAGGGGCAGCATGAGCAGACGCCAGGATGGCAGCCGCGAAGTGATGGATGAAGTCATGTCATTCCTCCTGAAGATTGACAGATGGATGATGCGCTCAACACCTATCCGTGTTGTTGATTTGAAGCAATTTGTGACCATATTAAAATAATATTTATTGTTTCAATATCATTACAGCCGCGAGGGCCTATCTAACTTAGCCATCTTGTCAGGCTTTGTCCATTTTTGCTCAAAATGCGTCATATTTTGTCGTGGCTCGAGGCGATCCTCCCTGCCCGGCAGGGTAAGTGCGGCTCTGGCTTGACGGCTGTGGCGCCGCCGGCTAGAAAGCAGGGAGGGCTGCGGCCGTAGACAAGTCGTGGCCCTGCGTGCAAAGTGGCGGCGCAGAGAGCGGCTCCTGGTGGGTCGCCGGGTGGTTTTTTTTGAGGGGTCGGGCAGGCGAGGGGTTTTCCATGGAGTTGTTGCAGGGATTGCTGTCGCGCGTCTCGCAGCCGGTGCTGCAGGCGCCGGGGCCGGATCATGCGCAGATCGAACTGGCGGTCAAAGCCGCCATCTGCGTCCCCGATCACCGCAATTTGCAGGCTTGGCGCTATATCCTGATCGAAGGTGAAGGCCGCGAGCGTCTCGCCGAGATCTATGCCCGATCGCAAAGCGAGCAGGCGCCACAGCGTAGCGCCGCCGAGATCGACCGTCTGCGTCAGCAGCCTTTGCGTGCACCGACACTGATCATGGCGGTTTTGCGCCGGCAGGACGCCGCCCAGGTGCCGCTGCATGAGCAGTACCTGAGCATGGGTGCCTCGGTGCAGAACCTGCTGCTGGCGCTCATGGCGCAGGGTTGGGCCGCGATCTGGCGTACCGGGGCCCTGGCCGAGGATCGCGCTGTCGCCCAGGCCCTGGGCTTGCAGGAACAAGAGATGATCGCCGGGGTCATCTATGTCGGCACGACACTGAATCCGCGTCAGGTCTCGCGACCGCCACCTGAATCCTTCTGGGAGATATGGTCATGAATCAGCAAGACCTCTATGACAAGATACCGCTGACCGCCGCCATGCAGTTGCAGATGCAATGGGTCGCCGGAGGTTTGCGTATGAGCGCCCCTTTGGCGGTCAACAGCAATGACAAGGGAACCGCTTTTGCCGGCAGCCTGTCCTCGCTGCTGCAGGTGGCGGGCTGGGCATTATGGCAGGACTGGTGCGAGCGTACCTTGCCTCGCCCGAGTCAGGTGCTGGCGGTGAACTTTGAGATACGCTACCGCCAGCCGGTCAGCGAGGATATCGAATTTGAAGTTTTTCTGCCCGAGGCGCAGGAGCTGACGCGCATCGAAGATGCCTTGCGGCGTCACCAGAAAGCCCGGGTCCAGCAGGAGCTGTGGATAGGCAGCGATCCCGAACATGCGCAGGTGACGGCCCGCATCGACTATGCCTTGCGCTGCGGGCTGAAGACCTCGCTAGGATCAGCGCTCTAGCAGCTTGCGCTTGCCGGCTTTGCCGTCCCAGTCCTTGGCGTCGGCGGGCTGCTGGCCTTTTTCCGTGATGTTGGGCCAGATTTGCGCCAGCTCCGCATTGATGGCGATGAAGTCTTTCTGGTCGGCCGGCAACTCGTCTTCAGAGAAGATGGCGTTGGCCGGGCATTCAGGTTCACACAGGGCGCAATCGATGCATTCGTCCGGATGGATGACAAGAAAGTTGGGACCTTCGTAGAAGCAGTCCACGGGGCAGACTTCGACACAGTCCTGGTATTTGCACTTGATGCAGTTTTCAGTCACGACAAAGGTCATAGGACGCCTCGATCAAAGCTGGGTCAGCGGTGGGGTGTAGTGTAACGGCAAGTCACGTGATGGCCAAGGTCATTCCAGGTCAGATCAGAGCATCGCTTTTAGCTCATAAAGCTTCTGCAAAGCCGCGAGCGGGCTCAGCCGGTCAGGCTGCAAGTCCTGCATGGCGCTGAGCAGCGGGTGCTCGGTGCCGACAAAAAGATCGGCTTGCTGCGGCGCCAGGCTTTGCGTCTGGCGCACCTCCTGTTCTTCCAGGCTCTGCAGCTTGAGTCGGGCGGCGGCGATGACCGAACGTGGCACACCGGCCAGCTGGGCGACAGCCAGGCCGTAGCTCTGGCTGGCCGGACCCTCCGCAACGGCATGCAGAAAGACGATTTTATCGCCATGTTCAAGAGCTGCGACATGGACGTTGTCGACCCCATCGAGCTGCTCGGCGAGGGCGGTCATCTCAAAATAGTGGGTGGCGAACAAAGTCAGCGCCCTGAGCTCGCGGGCCAGGTGCACGGCGCTCGCCCAGGCCAGGCTGAGCCCGTCGAAGGTGCTGGTGCCGCGGCCGATTTCGTCCATCAACACCAGGCTGCGTGGACCGGCCTGGTTGAGTATGGTGGCGGTTTCGCTCATCTCGACCATGAAGGTGGAGCGTCCACCGGCGAGATCATCGGCCGAGCCTATGCGGGTGAAGATGCGATCGACCAGACCGATACGGGCACGGGCCGCCGGCACCATCGCGCCTATCTGTGCGAGCAGTACGATGATGGCGCACTGGCGCATATAGGTCGACTTGCCGCCCATATTCGGTCCGGTGATGATGAGCAGACGTCGTTGCTCGTGGAGATCCAGGCTGTTGGCGATGAAGGCTTCGTCGAGGACCGCCTCGACCACCGGATGGCGAGCCTCGCTCAGCTGGATGCCACAGCCTTCGTGCAGCTCCGGGCAGCTCCAGCCCAGACTTTCTCCACGCTCGGCCAAATTGACGAGAACATCGATCTCGCTGACGGCGTCGGCGCAGCACTGCAGGCCAGGCAGATGACGCGCCAGATCCTGCAGCAGGGCTTCATAGATCTGCCGCTCTAGGGCCAGCGCCCGTGAGCTCGCCGACAGGGCCTTGTCTTCAAAGACTTTCAGCTCCGGGGTGATGTAGCGCTCGGCATTTTTCAGGGTCTGCCGACGAATGAAGTGCGCCGGCGCGTGCTCCGCCTGGCTGCGGCTGAGCTCGATGTAGTAACCGCTGACCCGGTTGTAGCCGACCTTGAGCCCGGCGATGCCCGAGGCTTCGCGCTCACGGCGCTCCAGGTCGAGCAGGTACTCACTGGCATCCCCTTGCAGGGCCCGTAGGCTGTCCAGCTCGGGATCATAACCGGCGGCGATGGCGCCGCCTTCACGCAGATGGCTGGGCGCCGGCTGCTGCAAGGCCCTGCCGAGGAGTTCGATGATCGCAGGATGCTCGTCGAGATCGGCGCTGAGCTGTTTCAGGCGCGGGCTGTCCAGGTCTTGCAGGGCAGCGCGCAAGTCGGGTATGCAGCGCAAGCTGTGCAGCAGCCGCTCCAGGTCGCGCGGTGTCGCACTGCCCAAACCCAAGCGGCCGAGGATGCGCTCCATGTCGCCGATATCGTGCAAAGCCTGGGCGGGAGCCTCGTGCCGGCCTTGTTGCAGACTGAGCAAAGCCTGCTGGCGCGCCTGCAGCACGGAGAGTTGACGCAGGGGTTGATGCAGCCAGCGACGCAGGAGTCGTGAGCCCATCGCCGTATGGGTACGGTCGACGACCCAGGCCAGGCTGTGGCGCTCGTCACCGGCCAGTGTGGTGGTCAGTTCCAGATTGCGCCGGGTGACCGGATCGAGCAGCAGGGTGTCGTCACGACGATGCAGCTGGGGCAGTCGCAGATGCCGTAAAAGGCTGCGCTGGGTTTCCCGGACGTAAGCGAGCAGGGCGCCCAGGGCAGGGAGCAGGCGCAGTTCATCATGGAGGCCGAGGCCCTTGAGGTGATGCAGCTCATAGACGTCGCTGAGCGTGCGTTCGGCGGGGCCTGCCGTGAAGTCCCAGGCCGGACGCCGCCGCAGGCTACGGTCGGCTAAATGTTCCGGCCAGGCGCTGCTCTCATCGACGAGCAGCTCAGCCGGGTTCAGTCTGGCCAGCTCGGCCTGCAATTGTGTCAGGTCGTCAAAGCTGCTCACCCACACCCGGCCGCTACCGATATCCAGCCAGGCCAGGGCGCCAGCGTCGGCGCTGCCGGCCACGGCAGCGAGCAGGGTGTCGCTGTGCTCATCAAGAAAGGCTTCGTCGCTGACCGTGCCGGGGGTGACAATACGGACCACCTTGCGTTCGACCGGTCCTTTGCTGGTGGCGGGGTCGCCGACCTGCTCACAGATCACCACCGACTCGCCGGCGCGCAGCAGGCGGGCCAGATAGCTTTCCGCGCTGTGGAAGGGAACGCCGGCCATAGGAATCGGCTCGCCGCCACTTTTGCCACGCGAGGTCAGCGTGATGTCGAGCAGGCGTGCCGCCTTTTCGGCGTCGGCAAAGAACAGCTCGTAAAAGTCGCCCATGCGATAAAACAGCAGTTCATGGGGGTGCTGGCTCTTGATGCGCAGGTACTGCTGCATCATCGGGGTGTGTTGGGCTTGCTCTTGTATATCAGTCACTTAGTCCCACTTCTGTCTAATATGTCCTTCTACTGTCTAAAACTCGCGGGCTCTGCAGTGATGGTTGAGCGGAGCCTGATGTACCGTTCTGTCATCTTCGGATCTGCATGACCACTGAGGGCGACGGCGTCTTTTCCTTGCGCTTTGGCATCCGTGAGACTCTTGGCACGCAAGTTATGCCGCCGGGCATCCTCTATTCCTGCCTTCTCTGCAGCGGACCTGAACATGTCCCTTACCGTAGCGTAGGCATACGGCCGACCGCCACGCATTGTACAGAACAACGTCAGCCCCCGCACAGAGCGCGGAAGCGCCTTTGCCTTTTCTATGGCGACGCTCAGATCAGGTGACATGGATACCAATAGGCGCTGCCCCGTCTTCTTCTGCTTGAAATAGATCCCCTCATCGGAGAGGTCGGCAAGGCAGATGGCCAGCACGTCACCAATACGCTGCCCTGTGTGTCGAGACCCATGAGGCATGGCTTGAGGACAACCGCTACCTCAATATGGAGCTTCTGAAAGAGCATCGCCGCGAACAGCTCAGGCAGGTGGCCTGATGAAATCCTCTCTCATACAAA
>JAJZHK010000010.1 GCA_021804565.1 Pseudomonadota bacterium
GCACACCCCCGCGTATCGATAGCATGCTCTATAACGGCGACCATCAACGTATCAACCTTGGCTACTCCGACACGCCGTGCTGGTTTCATGTTGGCCTGCACAATCTATCGGCGCAAATGGCACGTTGGGCGGTGCAGGTGGATGTCCCCAATGCCGACCATATCGATGCCATCGTCAACAATGCCGGCCACAGTGACAGCTTCAGCCTGACCGATAGCCACTCCGAGCATCTTTTGACAGGTCGTCGCCATACGCTGCTCGTCGAAGCCCCCAGCGACGCCCAGATCGATCTTTGGCTACGGGTGCAATCCCGCTCTTACCTCAGCCTGGGTCTCAATGTCTCGAGCATCGACAACACCTTGCCGCGCAGTGCCCTGGAGAATACCGCCAACGGTCTGTTCTATGGCGTCGGCCTGACCCTGTTTGTCCTCCACCTGCTCTTGTTCTTTGCCCTGCCTCGTCAGCGACGTTTAGCCTACCAGGCCTACCTCGCCTTGAGCTGGCTCTATATCGCCCAGCAGCAGGGTGCGCTGGATCCCCTGCTGCAGGCTTTGAACAGCCCGCCCAGTCTGGCGACCCATCTACTGGCCATAGGCAGCGCCTGGAGCGGTTTGCGGGCCTTGATCTCGCTGTTGCGCATCAATACCGGGGGCCAATTCCAGCGCCGCTTGCATATCGTCAGCGGCCTAGGATTGATCATCGCCCTGATGCCGCTGCTGCCGCTGCCGGTCGACTGGATCGCCCTGCCCTGTATCGTCTACGTTGACGCCTGTCTGCTCGCCTGCCTGAGCATCTGCGTCTGGCATTGGCGCCAGGACAGGGAGCGGGCGATATACTGCCTGCTGGCATGGACACCCTTGTCGCTGCTCGGCATGATGCAGACCCTGATCGCCACCGGGCTGATCGAAAGGGCACCGGTCACCACGGCTTTGCAGTGGGCGCTGATCTTTCAGCACCTCATCCTCTCGTTCCTGATCGTGATGCGTGTGCGGCAACTGGAAGAAGAAGCCGAATCCAAGGATCTGCGCAGCCGCCATGCCCTGGCGGAGAATGAAGCCAAGTCGGCTTTTCTGGCCACCATCAGCCACGAGATACGCACCCCCATGAATGGGGTGCTCGGCATCATCGAGCTCTTGCGCGATACACCTTTGAGTGCTCAGCAAAAAACCTATGTCAACACCGTCTACAACTCGGGACAGACCCTGCTCGCCATCATCAACGACGTGCTCGACTACTCGAAAATCCAGGCCGGCATGCTGGAGCTCGAATCGACGTCCTTCGACCTGGAGTCCCTGGTCCATGAGTGTGTGGCGATCTTCACCCCGCAAAGCCGGGAAAAAAAGGTCCCCATCGATATCGAATTCGCCGAAGGCACGCTCGCCGAACTGCGTGGCGACCCCCTACGCTTGCGCCAGATCCTGCTCAATTTGCTGAGTAATGCGCTTAAATTCACCGATAGCGGCAAGATCACAATCAAACTGCGCACCTTGGTGCTGAACACCCAAAAAGTTCGGCTTGAATGCAGCGTGCAAGACACCGGTAGCGGCATAGAGGCCGAACAGTTGCCTCATCTTTTTCAGTATTTTCGGCAAGCCGACAGTTCAACCACCCGGCGTTATGGGGGGAGCGGACTGGGCCTGGCGATCTGCAAGCAGCTGACCGAGCTGATGGGAGGCTCGATCAGCGCCGAAAGTCACCCGCAGCAGGGGGCCTGTTTCAACTTCAACGTCATCTTGCAGATTGCCCCCAAAAAACCCACCCCGGCGAACACCGGGAAAAACCCCGCCGAAGCTGAAACCCGCCGCTTAAGCGGGCGCATTCTCCTGGTCGAAGACAACAAGGTCAATCAGATGGTGGTTCTTGGCATGCTGCGTAAGCTCGGCCTGCAAGCGGCGGTGGTCGAGAATGGCCTGCAGGCGGTCAGCTATGTCCAGGCCCATCCTGTACAGCTGATCCTGATGGATTGTGAAATGCCCATCATGGACGGCTATGAGGCGACGCGCCGTATCCGGCAACTGGAACAAACCCGTCAACGCCCAGCGTGCATCATTTTGGCGCTGACCGCTCATGCCATGCCCTATCACCGCGAAAGCTGTCTGGCCGCCGGCATGAACGATCACCTGACCAAACCCATCACCTTGGCCAAGCTGCAGACGCACCTGCTGCACTACCTGAGCTGAAGCTGGCATTTGCGTTTACATCATGGCCTGCTTTGGGTAGCTTATGCAGCCTGACAGGGGAGCATCATGGAATCATCTTATCGCGACATACTCTTGGCTCTGGGTGAAGATCCTGAGCGTCCCGGACTGAAAGACACCCCGGCGCGGGCGGCAAAGGCCATGCGCTATCTGACCAAGGGCTACAGCGAAGGCCTTGAGGACATCGTCAACCAGGCCATCTTTCCTTCACAGAACGATGAGATGGTGCTGGTCAAAGACATCGAGTTCTACTCCCTGTGCGAGCACCATCTGCTGCCCTTCCTGGGCAAGGCGCACGTTGCCTACCTGCCCTCAGGCAAGGTTCTGGGCCTGTCCAAGATAGCGCGCATCGTCGATATGTACGCGCGCCGCCTGCAAGTACAGGAAGACCTGACCTTGCAGATCGCCGAGGCGATGATGGAGGTCACCCAGGCGCGGGGCGTCGGCGTCGTGCTTGAGGCACGGCACCTCTGCATGATGATGCGCGGTGTCGAAAAACAGGCCTCATCGATGAAAACCTCGGTCATGCTCGGTCGCTTTCGCAACGATGCACGCACCCGTGAAGAGTTCCTGTCGCTGATCAGCCACTGAGGCTTAGCCCAGCGACCAGCTCTGGCGCCCCTGCAGGGCGTGCGCCAGCGTATGGCTGTCGAGTGCATCGAGATCACTGCCCATGGGGACCCCCTGGGCAATACGGGTCAGTCGCACCGGCAAGCCCTGCAGTGCATCGCGCAGGTACATGCAGGTGGTTTCGCCCTCCAAGGTCGCGTGGGTGGCCAGAATCAGCTCCTCCACCTCGCCTTGCCGCACCCTTTGCAGCAGGATGGGCAGACCCAGCTCCTGGGGGCCTATGCCATCGAGCGGCGAAAGATGACCGTGCAGCACGAAATACAGACCCTGATAAATACCGCTGGACTCGATGGCCTGCACGTCCATGGGAGTTTCAACCACACAGAGCTGCTGTTTTTGCCTTTCCGTCGACGCGCACAGCGTGCAGCGGGGACTTTCACTGAAGTCGCGACAACTCTCGCAGTAAGCCACTTCACGCATAGCCCGCTCAAGCACCTGGGCCAGACGCAAGCCCCCCTCGCGCTGACGCTGCAAAAGATGCAAAGCTGCACGCTGCGCCGAACGCGGACCGACGCCAGGGAGGACCCGCAAGGCCTGGATGAGTTCTACGATCAAAGGGCTCATCAGAAGGGCAACTTGAAGCCTGGGGGCAGCCCCATGCCTGAGCCCAGCTGCTCCATACGCTGCTGGCTCTGCTCCTCGACCTTGCGCACCGCGTCATTGATCGCGGCGGCGATGAGGTCTTCGATGAACTCGCGATCTTCCTGCAAAAGCGCTGGATCGAGCTGGACACGCCTGACATCATGGCGTCCATTCATGGTGACCTTCACCAGACCGGCGCCGGACTCGCCGCTGATTTCCAAGGCGGCCAGTTCTTCTTGCACCGCCGCCATTTTCTTTTGCATCTGCTCTTGCATACGCTGCGCCTGGCGCATCATTTCCTGTAAGTTCACATCATCACCTGTTGCGACCGATCAATCCTCACGACGCAGACCATCCGAAATGATCTGCGCACCAAAATGCTGTTGGAAGGCCTGCACGACCTCATGCGCGGCGACGCTCTGCTGATAACGCGCTTCGGCCTGTTTTTGGGCTTCTTTTTGCAATTTATCCGGCGTGCGTATCAAGCCATCGACGTAGACCACCTGTAAGGGCGCTGAACGGCCCTGCAAGTCCTGCAAGCGCTGCTGCAACTGGGCTTGCAGATCGTCATGGAAAAGACTGCTCAGACCCTGGGGAATCTGCAGTTGCCAGCCTTGCTCCAAGGGCAACAGCAAGCTCTGCATGGCGACCGCGAGCAAAGCACTCTCCAGATGCATCTGTTCGATCATCGCCTGCCAGCGCACACAGACGTCATCGGCGGGTGCCGATCCGGCGACGGATACCGCCGGCGCTGCCATGGCCTGTGGCCCGGGGGTGCGTGGCGCCTCGCGCTGCGCCTGAGGGGCCGACGCCAGCGTAGCGCCCGCCGGCTGTGTCGGCGCGGCCGCCAGGGGCTCCAGGGATAAAGGCTGAAAAGCCAACATCCGCATCAAGGTCATCTCAAAGCCGGAACGGGCATCGTAGGCCTGAGGAAAATCACGCCGTCCCTGCAGCACGATCTGGTACATCAGCTGCAGCTCTTCAGCCGCCCAGCGTCCGGCCAGCTCCTGCAAAGCCACGTCGGCAACCCGCTGCGGCAACAACTGCGCCAGGGCGAGCTGATGAAGGAGATCGAGCAGGTCAGCCAGCACGACATACCAGTCCAGGGACTGTTCGGCCATGGCATCGACGATGGCAAAAGCCGCTGTCGCATCCGCCGCCGCGACAGCGCTCAGCAAAGCCAAAGACTTATGCCGGTCTACCGTCCCCAGCATGGACGCCACATCGTCGGCTTTGAGCTGACCATGACCGTAAGCGATCGCCTGATCGGTCAGCGACAGGGCGTCGCGCATCGAACCGTCCGCTGCACGGGCCAGCAGGCGCAAGGCCGTTTCATCGCAGGCGATCATCTCGCGCTCCAGAATCTGCCCCAGGTGCTGGACGATGCGCTCTTGCGTCATCGGCTTGAGGGCAAACTGCAGACAGCGCGAGAGTATGGTCACCGGCAGTTTCTGCGGATCGGTCGTCGCCAGCAGAAACTTGACATGAGGGGGGGGCTCTTCCAGGGTTTTCAACAGTGCGTTGAAACTGCTCGTCGAGAGCATATGCACTTCGTCGATCAGATACACCTTGTAGCGTCCGCGCGTCGGTGCGTACTGGACGTTGTCGAGGATCTCGCGGGTATCTTCCACTTTGGTACGCGAAGCCGCGTCGATTTCGATAAGGTCGACGTAACGTCCCTCGACGATTTCCCGGCAGGTGGCGCATTCACCACAAGGGTGTGAGCTGATGCCTGTCTCACAGTTGAGGCAGGTCGCCAGGATGCGCGCTATCGTCGTTTTACCAACCCCGCGGGTGCCCGTAAACAGATAGGCATGGTGCAGCCGCCCCTGGTCCAAACCATGGATCAGCGCCCGCGCCACATGCTCCTGGCCGACAAGTTCACGAAAATTGCGCGGCCGGTATTGGCGGGCCAGCACCTGGTAGGACATCGGTCCTTCTCCCAACCTGAGCGAAGGCCTATGCTAGCGCATCCTGTCCTGACACGAAACCATCCCCTGGCGCTTCTTGCTCCCATCCGGACAGGCTCCAGTCCGCCTCCCTGACATCGGCGCGGCATCGCAAAAAGTTCTGGACAAGCGTCACTTCTATTCATAAAATGGCCGCCTCTTATGAGACAGGCGATTAGCTCAGTTGGTTAGAGCACCACCTTGACATGGTGGGGGTCGTTGGTTCGAATCCAATATCGCCTACCACTCTTCTTCGCCTGCGCCGCACAAATCTTCTGCTGTAGTTCTGCAAAAAACATAAAAAACTTAAAGACATCCTGCGGGATGGCCGCGCGCAGCTCCAGCTTTTTCCAGGCTCCATCATCGCCTACTCCAGCCTGGAGCCTGTCCTCAGGCCCAGGCTGGTGACGATCAGGGCAGGCGCTGATTGATCAGCAGGTGGATATGTTGCTCACCCACCGTGCTGCTGAACACCGCCGGTGAAACCCAGTCACCCGACTGCGGCAAGGCCTGGCCCTGACGAGAAATCAACGCCGACACCTTGACCTGCGCGAAATTGGACAGGCGCAAAGCCGGCATCATCGCCATGCTGTCATCGAGCACCACCTCAGCCGGTGCCGCACTCAAGCTGTAGCGCGCCACGGCCAGGGGCATGGGAGGGCCCTGCACCGCCTTGGCAAAGACGAACAGCGTGGCCCCGGCCGCCTGGGCCCGTAGCGATGCCGGGATTGCCACGGTCACGTCCAGCTTGGCCACCTGACCGGCATTTTTGATGTCAGCCGCGGCACGCGCAACGGCGTCTTGGCGATGGGCCTCGAGGACTTGGCGATCATGGCCCTGCAAACCGCTGTCCGGCGCTGCCAACAGTGCATCATACAAAGGTATCGCACGCGCATAATCCCCGACATTGTAAGAGCCTTCTGCCAACATCAGCTGCGCCGGCAGCAACTGCGGCGACTGCTTGAGCAGGGACTCGAGCAGGTCTCGCGTCGAGGCATCCAGCTGACCGTCACTGGCTTCCAGCTGGGCTTGTGCCAACGGCAGCTCGATGCCCACCTGCCCTGGATGCAGTTGATTGGCGTGCGCAAACGCCAAGGCGGCGATGTCCGGCGCATGCAGCTGTTCATAGCTCATGCCCAGGCCGGCCCACAGGTCAGCGCGTCCCGGGTCAGCGGCAACGCGGGTCTGCAGAACACGTACAAAATCGGGCAGGCCGTAGGATTTATTGTTCTGCGGTGGCTGACCCTTGAGCACGCGATCGACGTCGGGCCCAACCAAGGCCTCCACCTTCCACCACGTCGCCAGGGCCGGATCGAACCACAGCGCAGCATAGAGACCGACGCCGAGCAGCACCAGCAGCAAAGCCACCGCCAGTCCCCAAACGCGGCTTTGTGCCGCGGCGGCAGCCTGTGCATCAGCACCTTGCCGCTCATCGGCCAGCAAGGTGCGCGCCAACTCCTCGAGCAGTGCAGCATGCTCCTCGGCCGTCAGCTCCTCAGCGAGCAGATCCTGGTCGAGCTCACGACGCCGCTCCTCATAGACCGAACGATCGAGGGCACGAACGCTGAGCTCCTGGCGGGATGGCCGAAGCCACAGCGGGCGCGAGACCCAGGCGGCGGTCAAAATGGCGATCAACAATACAGCGAAAAAAAACATATCAGCTCCTCGGCTCACGCGCAGCAAGCAGCTTCTGCAGACGCTCTTGCTCGGCTGGATCAAGTACCGGCAAACCCTGACTGTTTTTGCGCCGGATACTGCGCCATAACACCGCCACCACCGCGATCAGGAGCAGCCATGGCCCGACCCACAACACCAGGGTGCCCGGCCGCAGGGGCGGCTTATAGGTGATGAAATCGCCGTAGCGGGCGATGAGAAAACTGCGGATCTGTGCGTCACTCTTGCCCTCCTGCAACATGATGTAGGTGCGGTCTTTGAGATCGCGGGCGATCGGAGCATCGGAACCGGCCAGCGACTCATTTTGACAACGCGGGCAGCGCAGTTCCTCGGTCAAGTGACGAAAACGCGCTTCCTGTTGCGGCGAGGTGAAGGTGTAGGCGTCGACACTCGACCATGACGCCATCGACCACAGCAGCGTGCCCAGCACACAAAACAGTCTGTAACTCATGGCCGCCAGCCCTGGCGCTCGAGCACCGGCTTGAGTTGCTGTTGCCATATCTGTTCATCGATAGGGCCATCCATGTGATAACGGATGACACCCTGGGCATCGACGATCAGTGTTTCCGGCGCACCTGTAACCCCCAGGTCGACACCAAAGTCACCGACCGCATCACTGACCACTTGACGATAGGGATTGCCGCGCCGAGACAGATCATCGAGACCGGCATTACGCTGGTCTTTATAGAGCACGCCATAGATGGGGACCCCTGCCTGGGCCATGCGCATCAACTGTGCGTGTTCCTGGGCGCAGGCGGTGCACCAGGTCGCCCAGATATTGAGCAAATAAGGGTGTCCCCGCCAGGCCTGCGGACTGACTTGCTGGCCGGGCTGAGCCAGGTCAGGCAGGGAAAAAGCCGGCAAGGGCTGATTGAGCAAGGAGAAGGTGTCGACATCAGGGTTACGACCATTTTGTCGCGCCAGAAACACCATGCCGGCGATAAAAATCAGCAGGGGAACGATAAAAAGGCTTTTTTTCATGACGCCACCTCCTCGACGTTTTTCTGCAAGCGCTGGCGCAGGCGATAACGCGGATCACGGAGGACCGTGCCGCCACCGGCAGCCATCAGCAGGGCACCCAGCCATATCCAGCGCACGAAAGGCTTGTAGTAGATACGAACCGCCCAGGCCTTGCCTCCGGCGGAATCGCCCAGGGCAATATAGAGATCACGCACCCAGCCAGGCGCCAAAGCGACCTTGGCCATGGGCTGCTGGCGAACGGTATAGAGGCGCTTCTCCGGATACATATGACGCAAAATACCACCTTGATGGATGACCACAAAGTCAGCCACCTGGCTGCTATAGTTGGGGCCTTGAACCTGATGCACATCATGGAACTGAAAGGCGTAAGGACCGACCTGGACGATCTCCCCCACCTGCATACGCAAATCGTGCTCATCGCTATAGTAGGAGGTCAGCAAGATGCCGGTGATGGACACCAAAAAGCCGGCATGCGCCAACTGCATCCCGCGATAGCTGCGCGACAAACGCCAGAACCCCGCCCAGGGACCCGCCTTGGCCTTGGCGATCTTGCGGCGGATATCGGCCAGCATGCTGAAGGCCACGGCCAGTATCAAAAACAGGCCGAAGGCGACGAGCGTGTGCCAGCCGGCCCAGAACACCAGCGGAAAAGCCAGGGAGGCCGCCGCCACAGGTCCGCGCAGCTGGCGCCAGAGGCTCAGCCAGGACTGCTGCTTCCACTGCAGCAGCGAGCCTGCGGCCATGAACACAAGCAGGGCGTAGCACAGCGGACGAAATACAAAGTTGAAATAAGGCGGACCCACCGAGATCTTGCCGGCGTTGAGCGCGGCGCTGATGAGCGGAAACAGGGTGCCGAGAAAGACAACAAAACAGGCGATCACCAGCAGGACATTGTTAGCCAGTATAAAAGTTTCCCGCGACAACAACTGGTAACGGCTCTCACTGACCAGGAGCGGCGCCCGCCAGGCAAACAAGGCCAGGGCTGAACCCACCATCAGGGTCAGGATGCCGAGCACAAAAAGACCACGCGAGGGGTCCGAGGCAAACGCATGCACCGAGGTCAAAACCCCGGAACGCACCAGGAAGGTCCCCAGCACGCAAAGCGCGAAGGTCAGTATGGCCAAAAGTACCGTCCAGGCCTTGAATACGCCACGCTTTTCGGTCACCGCCAGAGAGTGCAGCAAGGCCGTGCCGGCCAGCCAGGGCATGAACGAGGCGTTTTCGACGGGATCCCAAAACCACCAGCCTCCCCAGCCGAGAACGTAATAGGACCACCAACTCCCCAAGGCGATACCGAGGCTGAGAAAGCACCAGGCCACCACCGCCCAGGGCCGCGACCAGCGCGCCCAGGCCGAATCCATGCGACCGCTGAGCAAACCGGCCATGGCGAAGGCAAAAGGCACACTGAAGCCGACGTAGCCCATGTACAGCATGGGCGGGTGCATGATCAGGCCGGGGTCTTGCAGCAGGGGGTTGAGATCATTGCCATCCGGCGGAAAAAAAGGCAGATCATGGTGAAAGGGGTTCGATGTTTTCAGGATAAAAGCGATAAAAGCGACGCTCACCCCGCCCATGACCAGCAGAACACGCGCCAGCAGAGCACGCGGCAGGGATTTTGAGAACAGGGCCACCGCAGCCGTCCACAAGGACAAGACCCAGGCCCAGAGGAGCAAGGAGCCTTCATGCCCGCCCCAGACGGCAGAGATCTTGTAGTAAAACGGCAGTTGGGTGTTGGAGTTCTCGACTACATAAGCGAGGGTGAAGTCATTGTTGATGAAGGCATATTCAAGGGCAGCGAAGGCCAGACTGACGAGCGCGACCTGGGCCAGGGCGGCCGTGCGGGCGCACTCTTGCAAGCCGACATGCTGCAGGCGCAAGCCCAATAGCGGCAGAAGCACCTGGAACAAGGCGACCACCATCGCCAGACTCAAAGCAAACTGTCCCAACTCAGGAATGATCAATCCAGCACCTCGTTCTCACACAGAGCTCACCGCAGGCATGATACGTCGCCCGGTGTGAATGTCCATGCTTGTCTCGTGAACAGACGCAGATGAAAGCTGATCCATATCAAATTCGCGCCGTACCCTGCCCCTGCTTACATATTTGGAAACAATGCACCGGTTGTGGATGACAAGATTATCATCGCAGTCGCGATAGACTACGCTGCCTTTCCTGAGGACCCGCCAACAACATGGATATCAGTGTGAACAAGCCGTCATCCTACAGCTATGATGAGTTGATACAGTGCGCCCGTGGAGAATTGTTTGGACCCGGCAATGCCCGGCTGCCTCTCCCCCCTATGCTGATGATGGATCGCATCACGCTCCTGTCCTGTGAAGGTGGCCTCTACGACAAAGGGGAAATCCGCGCCGAACTTGATATACGCCCCGACTTGTGGTTTTTTCAGTGCCACTTCGAGTCCGACCCGGTGATGCCGGGCTGCCTCGGCCTCGACGCCCTCTGGCAGTTGCTGGGCTTTTATCTGGGCTGGCGCGGCAACCCGGGCCGGGGCCGTGCCCTGGGCGCCGGCGAAGTAAAATTCACTGGACAGGTGCTGCCGAATGCGAGCAAGTTGACCTACCAACTGCATCTCAAGCGCATCATCGAACGCAAGCTGGTCATGGGCATCGCCGATGGCAGCGTCAGCATCGACGGCCGTGAAATCTATACGGCACAGGATTTGCGGGTAGGACTTTTTACGCGCACTGACAATTTCTGAAACAGCGTATCGACACAGAGGGATCTTTCATGAGGCGAGTGGTCATCACCGGTCTTGGCATCGTTTCCTGCCTGGGCAATGACGCCGATAGCGTCAGCCGCGCTCTGCGCGAACAGCGCAGTGGCCTGCGGTTCAATCCACGCTACGCAGAAGTGGGCATGCGCAGCCACGTCTGTGGCCGTCCCGAGATCGACATCAGCGCCCATATCGACCGCAAGGCTTTGCGCTTCATGGGGGATGCTGCAGCCTATGCAGCCATCGCCTTGCAAAAAGCCATCGCCGATGCGCAACTCCCTGAAAACATGGTGTCTCATGAGCGTACCGGCCTGATTGCCGGCTCGGGCGGCGCCTCTAGCTTTCATCACACCGAGGCGACCGACATTGCCCGTAACAAGGGGGTCAAGCGCATGGGCCCCTACTATGTGCCGCGCACCATGAGCAGCACCGTCTCTGCCTGTCTGTCCACTGCAGCACACATCCGCGGCCTCAGCTACACCATCGCCTCGGCGTGTGCCACCAGCGCCCATTGCATAGGCAATGCGATGGAGCTGATCCAAATGGGCAAGCAGGATATCGTCTTCGCCGGTGGTGGTGAGGAAGAGTCATGGGAGATGGCCTGTCTTTTTGATGCCATGGGCGCTTTGTCGAGCAAGTACAACGACCGGCCCGAAGTCGCATCACGCGCCTATGACGCGCATCGCGACGGCTTCGTCATCGCAGGCGGTGGCGGTATCGTCGTGGTCGAGGAGTACGAGCACGCCAAGCGTCGCGGAGCCCCTATCTATGCCGAGCTGATCGGCTACGGAGCCACCTCGGATGGACACGATATGGTGGCTCCCAGTGGCGAAGGCGCTGCCCGCTGCATGCGCATGGCGATGCAAAGTGTCGATACCCCCATCGACTATATCAACACCCATGGCACCAGCACCCCGGTCGGGGACCTGGCAGAATTGCGCGCTGTGCGTGAAGTCTTCGCTGAGCACTGCCCGCCGATCAGCTCCACCAAATCGCTGTCAGGGCACTCTCTCGGTGCCGCGGGGGTCCATGAGCTCATCTACTGTCTGTTGATGATGCGTGGTGGCTTCCTGGCCGGCTCCGCCCATATCGATGAACTCGATCCCGCCGCCGCAGGCTTGCCCATCCTGCGACACACGCAAGAGCACGCTGATCTGCGTACCGTGATGAGCAATAGCTTTGGTTTTGGTGGGACCAACGCCACCCTGGTGCTCCGCAAACTCGATTGAGCGCTGGCCTGAAGGGCAGCATGGGCGTCCCGATCGGCTCTGGCCGATCGCCGCGCATGATGTCATGATGGCGCCATCGTTAAGGACGAGGATACCCGCCCACCATGCCTAGTATGCGCGCCCTTCTGATTGAGCAGGCGGTACGCAGTTTCATGCGCCCGCTGCTGAGTGTCGAGCCGGTCCCCAGCCAGCTGCTGCGGGTGCAAGCCCAGGTCGAACGCTGGGCCCGGCTGCTGCCACCCGTACGCGATATCGAGCGACGCAGCTGGCGACGCGGAAATTTGCAGGGAGAATGGCTGCAACCGAAATCCCTGCAAGGTTCCGGGGTCATCCTCTACTTGCATGGCGGCGCCTACATCCTCGGATCCCCGGCCAGTCACCGCGACCTGACCGCGACCCTGGCCAAGCAATGTGGCCGTCCGGTACTCGCCCTGGACTACCGTCTGGCACCGCAGGCCCGCTACCCGGACTGGCGTGACGATGCGCTGGCCGCCTACACCGGTCTCGAAGAAGAGGGATATCCGGCCTCACAGATCGTGCTGGCCGGGGACTCTGCCGGCGGCCATCTGGTCCTCGCCTGCCTGTTGCAACTCAAAGCCCTGCAGCGCTCGCTGCCGGCAGCGGCCGTTCTGCTGTCACCCTGGACCGATATGCACTGTGCGTCGGCGTCCATGCGCCTCTTGGCTCCTTTTGATGCCATGCTCGATGCGCAAGCCCTGCGTGCTCTCGGGCAATACCATGCGCGCGGCCATGATATGAACGAGCCGGGTCTGTCACCCTTGTACGCCGATCCGCAAGGCCTGCCCCCCTGCCTGGTGCAGGTGAGTGATCACGAAATATTGCTCGACGATGCCCTGCAATGGGCCGACCGAGCCCGGGCGGCCGGTGTCACCGTTGAGACCCAGATATGGCCAGGCATGATCCATGTCTTCCAGCTGTTTTGCCGATGGATGCCTGAAGCTGCCGAGGCCGTCAAGGACATCGCTGCTTTCATCAAGACCCACCTGCCGACCTGAGTTCAAGACCTCTGCTAAAATCTCACTATCTTCAGGAATAAAACTCGACCATGCGCCTCTTGTCCAAACTGGGTGATCTCTTTTTCTGGCTGGCTCGCAAGATTTTATTCATCTGGGTCAAAGCCCTGGTTTTTCCACGCAATCTGGATGAGTTGAACATCGATTTCAGCAAACCGGTTTGCTATGTTTTGCAGACCCGTTTTTTCTCCAACCTCCTGGTCGTCGATGCGGTCACCCAGGGTCTGCGTCTGCCACGCGCCATGAAACCCATGAACAGCGCGCTCCTGCAGGAATCACGTTCGGTTTTCTTTCTTTTACGGGGTGATCATGCCGGCCCCCTGCGACAAAACCGCTTTGTCTACTCGCCCCGCCTTCTGCGACTGATGGAGGCTGTCCGTCTGCACCCTGAGCTGGACGTGCAGCTGGTGCCGGTCAGCATCCTTTGGGGACGCGCGCCCGACAAGGAAAGCTCCATACTGAAAATCCTGTTCGCCGACAGCTGGGCGACACCCGGGGCCTTCAAGCAGTTTATCGCCATCCTGATCCATGGCCGCAACACCATGGTGCGCTTCAGTGAAGCCATCTCCATGCGCAAACTCGCCGATGAAGCGGAAACCGGTGACCTGGCCTTGCGCAAGCTCTCGCGTGTGCTGCGCGTCCATTTTCGCCGTCAGCGCGAAATGGCGATAGGCCCTGACCTGTCGCATCGCCGTACCCTGGCAAACGCCATTTTGCGGGCCGCTGATGTGCAGGCAAGCATGCAGAAAACGGCCGAGGAAAACGCTATCAGCCTGGATGAAGCCGAGCGTAAAGCGCGCCACTATGTCCAGGAAATCGCGGCTGACTATAGCTATCCCGTCATCCGCCTGTACGAGCTTTTTCTCGCCTGGCTCTGGACCCGCCTCTACGATGGCGTCGAAGTTCAGCACCTCGATCAGGTGGTGGAACTGGCACAAGACCATGAAATCATCTATGTCCCCTGCCACCGCAGTCATATCGACTATCTGCTGCTCTCCTACATCATCTTTCGCCGCGGCCTGATGACGCCCCATATCGCCGCCGGTGCCAATCTCGACATGCCGGTCATCGGCCCTATCCTGCGCCGTGGCGGGGCTTTTTTCCTGCGCCGCACCTTCAAGGGCAATCATCTGTACGCGGAGGTGTTCAACGAATACCTGCACCAGATGGTCAGCAAAGGCTTTTCCATCGAGTACTTCATCGAAGGTGGCCGCTCTCGTACCGGCCGACTGCTCAACCCGCGTCCTGGCATGCTGGCCATGACGGTACGCAGCTATCTGCGCGACAACAGTCGTCCGCTGGTCTTTATCCCCGCCTATATTGGCTATGAAAAGCTGATGGAAGGGCGCACCTATGTCGGCGAACTGCTCGGTCAGCCCAAGCGCAAAGAATCCCTGCTCAGCGTTCTGCAAACCGCACGTCGCCTGAAAAAGACCTTTGGCAAAGTCCACCTGAGTTTTGGCGAACCCCTGCACCTTCAGCAAGTCCTCGACCACTTGCAGCCGGCCTGGCGCGATCAGGCTGACGTGCAAGCGCCCTGGGTGCATGAGGTGGTCCACCATCTGGCGCGCGAAATTGCCACCCGCATCAACGCCAGCGCCGTGCTCAATCCGATGAACCTGATCGCCCTGGCCTTGCTGTCCACCCCCAAAAATGCGATGGATATGGATGAGCTGGCGCAACAGATCGACCTGTACAAAGAGATACTCAGCCTCGCGCCTTACAGTGACCATGTCACCATGACCGCCCTCAAAGGCAGTGAGGTCATCAGCTACGGCGAGCGCCTGAAAGTCATTCAGCGCAAAAAGCATCCGCTTGGCGACATCGCCTATCTGCATGAAGAAAGCGCGGTGCTGCTGACCTACTTCCGGAACAACACCTTGCACCTGTTCACCTTGCCGGCACTGATCGTCTGCTTCGTGCAGCATCGTCGACGCTTATCACGGACGACCCTGATCGAGATGGTCATGCGCATCTACCCTTTCCTGCGCAGCGAACTGTTCATGCGCTGGAGCGAAGAGGAAATGCCGCAGGTCATCGGCAGCAATATCACGGTCCTGATGGGTCAGGGCCTGTTACGTCAGGAAGACGACATCCTCACCCTGCCGCACCCGCATAGTGCCGAATATGAGCGCCTGACGGTTCTCGCCGCTGCCGTCAATCCCAATCTGGAACGTTACTTCATGACAGTGGCTCTGCTCGGCCATATGGGATCGGGGGCCGTCAGCCAAAAGCAACTCGAGGATCTTTGTTCTTTACTGGCGCAGAAACTGTCTATCCTGCACGAGTTCAACGCCCCTGAGTTTTTTGACAAGACGCTGTTTCGTAATTTCATCGTCACCATGCTGCGCATGGGCCTGATCCGTGTCGACGAACAGCAGCGGCTGCAGTTCGACGACAGGCTCACCCAGGTCGCCAGCGAGGCACAGTCGATACTCGATGCGGGCATACGCCACACCATCACCCAGCTCACCCGTATCGATGACGTCGAGCTGGCCAGTGCGCTCAATAGCAAAAGCGGCGCCTGAAGGCGCCGCTGTCGAGACAGCTTGCAGCTTAGTTGTCGACCAGCTCGCCCATGCCCCGGCTGCTGAGTAACAAAGACCCATTCAGGGTGAGCACACTGTTGCTGACCTGGAAGAGCACATCGTCGGCACCCATGACGTAGTAAGCCACACCACTGCCACTGCCCGCCGGGGTCGTCAGACTGGCTTGAGCGCTGAGGATGAAAGGCGTCGTGGAGACCGTGGCGCCGTTGGCCAGCACTTCACTGAAATTGAGCGAAGGGAATAGCGTCGACGAGGCCAGTGTCGAGGAGTTCAGACTGATCATGCTGTCTTCTGAACTGCTCAGCGTGCCCACCGGCGTCAGCGTCAAACCGGTGCTCGAAGGCAGGACGCAAACCCCGGCTGAAATACCGCCGATCTGCGGTCCCATGGTCATCATGCGCATGCCAAAGCCCTGGCTGCACGCGACCCCGACATTGCTGACAGCGGTCCCGACGCCCGTCCACAGCGGCGTCGTACCCACCGGCACGAGAACTGCGTCAAAGCGCGCCGGCTGCGACGAGCTGTTCAGGGCACCACCGCTGCGCAGTGAATAACTGATGCCACCGCTGACATCCTGCGTCGGTAAAGTTCCCAGATGCCCGCCTATCGTGTAGCTCAGACCGTTGGCATCGGTCAGGTTCAGCTGCACCTCATGCCCCTCGATCTGACCGCTGACCATATTGTCAGCCGACGTGATCTGGCCGTTGCCATTGACCGTCACCTGAACATCATGAAACACCTCAGGCGGCGGCAAGGGCGTGGTGGAGCTGATGTGCTCGCTATTCATCAGCGCGATGACACCCTGGAGATCGTAGGTGCCGGCCGGGATCAGCGAGGATGTGGCCAGGTCATTGCTCTCCATCTGCGGGGCCCAGATACGATTGGCAGCGATTTCCTGCATCAAGGTCTGCAGACTCGCCTGGCAGGCTGCGCCCATGGTGCTGCTGATCGCCGCAAGCACCCCGGACGCGCCACCTAGGGGCACGCTGGCTTTGATGATGACAGCGACCAGGTCATCGCTATGGGCAATGCCTGCCGGCATGTTGCAATGGCCATCGACAACCGCCTGGATACTCGCCGCCAAGGGCAAAATATCCTCGCGGTGGCCACTGAGCAGGCTGGCGTAAACGGCGGGGGTCAAAGCCGCATAATTGCCGGCATTCTCTGCGCCATAGAGCGCCAGAGCCGCCGTGGTCACCTGGGTGATGTCAAGATCCGGCAACTGGTTCGAGCTCAGCGTCCCGGCCGTCAAGAGCTGGCTGGAAAGCCCCAGAAAGCTGCTCAAGATGGTGCTCGGGTTGTTGGGATCACTGGCATTGGCGAAGACGGGTACGGCACTGTTGGGCAGATTGACACTGACGGTGTAGTTACCCTGTGCGTCAGCACTGATGCTGCCTACGATCTGCGCCCCGGGTTTACCCAAAGGTGCATTGATGGTGATGCTGACTTGAGCATTGGCGATAGGCGCATCCACCACAGCGCCCGAGAAGCTGCTCCCGGCCGTCGAACTGCCGCCGCCACTGCCGCCACCACAAGCCGCCAAGGCCAGACTTATGGCGATGCCGAGATGGCGTAATTTGAAGGTACGAGACAAGTTTTCCATCTTGATGCACTCCTTTGTGGGCTGATCTTAAGGCTCAGGAACGCTCAATAGCGTTTCACCTTGATGACATCCACTATAAATGGGAAAAATTCCCATGTAAAGAAACTCTGTCGAAAACTGTGACCGGCGCCTCGCCCTGCTCGAGGCTTGCAAGTCCGGTACCTTATATGGGAAAATTTCCCACTCACACACGTGAGCCGTGTTAATATCAGTCTATCCAAGCAGCAAGAGCCTCATGCATGGACATCGAGCACCGCGAAGGCGAAGCCATACTGCAAACCAGTGCCGCCATACTGCGGCCCTGGCTGAGCTGGCTGCTCGATCAGGGCATCGCCTACGGGCGATTGCAGGAACTGCTCAAAGACTGGCTGCTCTCCGCTGCACATGCACAATTGCAAGATCGCCAGCAACGCATCACCGACTCGGCCCTGAGCCTCATCTCCGGTGTGCACCGCAAAGATGTCAGGCGCTGGCGCGAAAATGCCCAGCAGCTGCCTCCACGACCTGGCCCCAGCCTGAGCAACCAGGTGTTTTCACGCTGGCTGCACGACCCGCGATTCGCCAGCCGGCGTCTGCCTCGCGGCGAGGGTGACGGCAGCTTTTACGCACTGGTACAGTGTGTCAGCCGTGACGTGCATCCGCACAGCCTGCTCAATGAGCTGATCCGACTCGGCCTGGTCGAGCTCGACGCCGACGATCAGGTGCATCGCCTGCGTGACTCCTTCATCCCTCCAGCCGACAGCGCCGAGGCCTGGAGCATGTTAACGGACAATCTGGCCGACCATGTCGCGGCGGTGGTTGAAAACCTGCGACAAGGCCCTTGCCATCTCGAGCAGGGGGTTTTTGCCGAACCCTTGAGCGAGACCTCCGTCGCCGAGCTGGATGCTTTGGCGCGCCAGCTTTGGCAACACATGCATCACCGCATGCTGGCTGCTGCCACCCAAGCTCATGCCCGCGACCAAAGCCTGGATGCGGAACTAAGACGACACCGTATACGCCTGGGCGTCTACTTCTACCATCAGGAAATCCCATCATGACGAGCCCTCTGTCAAGGTTTGCCCTGCTCCTGATGCTCATCGCCGGACTGTTTGCTTGTGGTGGCGGTGGCGGTGGATTGGCTTCCGGGGTCGGCTCTGGAGGGACCGGCAGTGCGGCAGGTCCGGTGACGGGCTTGGCCAGCATCATCCTTGGCACCCAGGACTATGATGATGCCGAGGCGAGCTTTACCCGCACCAATAGCAGCGGGGTGGCCTTGACGATGGCCGCCAGCCAGCTCAAGCTCGGCCATCAGGTCGAGATGACGCTCGATGCGCAGGGCAAGCCACAGAGACTCCATATCCAGGCGCAACTCGCCGGACTGATCGACAGTATCGACAGCGTTCATGCCAGCCTCAGCGTCGGCGGTCTGCGCGTCCTGACCATCGCCTCGGCCCAGGGCCCAGGTCCGATCAGCAGCTATAGCGGTACCCCCAACTTCAACGGCCTGCAGCTGCAGCAGCCGGTGGAAATCTATGGCAGCTATGGCGAGGACGCGCAAGGCCCTTATATCCTCGCCTCACGCATCGCGGTCCTGGCCCAGGATGGTGCGCGGCTATGGACAGGGCGTATCGTCTCGGTCTCGGCGCACACCCTGCAGCTGTATGGTCAAAACACCCGCTTCAGCCTGGATGCCCCACCGCGCATCACCCCCCTGGGCAGCAGCTTGCAAGCAGGCGAGCTGGTGACGATACACGCCAGCTCGGCGAGCGGTTTGCCTGATGATGTCCACGTCTATGGCCCCCCTGCCGGCAGCACCCAGATGACCCTCAGTGGTGTCGTCTATGGACTGCAAGGCGGCAACTTTAGCGTCCAGGGTATCCCGGTGCAGGCCGCCGGCCTCAGCAGCTCGCTGCAAAACGGTGACTTTGTCCAGGTTCAGGGCAGCGTCTCAGGCGCCAGCGTGCAGGCACAAAGCATCTCGATACGCACGGCGGCTGATCTGTTACCGCAGCTCAAAGGCAGCATCACCCACTATGTGGGCCCCAACAGCTTCATCGTGCGCGGCGTCCCCGTCGACGCCAGCCAGGCGCAGATCACCGGCAGTGCCAACGGCTTGGGCGATGGTCAATTTGTCAGCATCCAGGGCAGCTTGCAGGGCAACACCCTGCTCGCTCAGCAGGTTCAGGTGATCAGCCGACCACCCGCGCTGGCCACGATCGACCTTGAAGGTACACTGCAAAGCATCGATCTGGTCCACAGGCTCATCACCATGGTGGCCGCGGGCCAGGTGATCCCGCTGCAACTGGCCAGCAATCTGGTCGTTGAAAATACCAGTTTGGCCAGCCTGATCACCGGCAACTATGTGGGCGTCGAAGCACAGCTGCAAAGCGATGGCAGCTACCAGGTCAATAGCATCCATCTCAGCCCGGCTCCGAGCCTGCAAAGCGGCAGCCTGGAGACGCACGGTTCAATCTACAACTACGATCCCCTGCAGGGGAGTTTCATGGTCAACAACATCACCGTCTTCATCAACGGGGTGCCGGTGCAAGGCGGAAGCTTGAGCAACGGCAGCTCGGTTGAGCTGAGCATCACCGCCAGCCTGCCGCATCAAGCCCTGAGCATCAGTCTCGATCAATGATGACGTTGCTGCCACCATAGATCAGCCTCGGCCTGAGCTGTGGGCAGATCAGCGACGCGACCTAAAGTGTACAAGGCGATGGCCAGTGTGCCGCAAACGGCCGCCTCGCCGTACGCGTCGGTCTGCTCGCCTTTCCATACCCGCAGGAGATGGGCCGGATCAAGCGTTCCGGCAGGTTCATGACGCTGCGCAAACATGGCGGGCGACTCAAGCTCCCAGGCTTGACCGGCACGTGTGCCGCTGATGCGCAAGAGCGCGTCCGGATTGCGCTCAGCCTCACCGCCCTCACCTTTGAACACCGCCGCACAAGGCGTCGCCAGGGCTTGCAGCACAGCCCTATGCTTTTCACGATAGGCCGGATGAAAAATCGGGACCAGCATGGCCGAGGCTGCTGCCGGATTGAGCAGTCGCACCAGCGAATGCATGGGGGATCGCACACCCAGCAAGGCGCGCATGTGCACGATCTGTGCAAGACCTGGGTGGATCTCCCTGAGGTCGATACAGGCCCAGTGATGCCTGGCCAACTGCTCGGGCAGCTCTTGCCAGCTTTGCGCCCAGGGCAGATCCAGCATGGCGACAAGATCATGCACCTGCATTCTGCCCGCCACCTCGGCGGTATGCAGCACAATACGCACGCCTCGCGCAGCCAGCACCTTGGCCGCCAACAGGAACCAGGGCAGATGTTTACGCTTACCCGCATAGGCCGGCCAGTCCAGATCCACCTGCAGCCCGGGCGGCTCAGGCAAACTGGCTCGCGCCGCCTCCAGCATGCCGACGAACTCATCGACCGTCTCATCCTTGACCCGCAGGAGCATGAGGAAAGCACCCAACTGCAGAGGCTCCACCTCATCACGCAAAATCATTGTCATGGCGCGATAGGCCTCATCACGGCTCAGGTCGCGACTGCCATGGCGGCCTTTGCCTAAAATACGCAAGAACTCAGCGAAGGGATGCTCGCTCATTATCGGCCTCATAAACAGTGGGGGGGTTTGGGCAGACCCGCCCAGAGACACAAGGTGCGCAAGGCCGGTGCAGGAAAGCTCAAGGCCAAACGCACACTGTCGTACCCAGGATCGAGCTCTTGCTGCAAAAAACGTATCCACGGGCGCATGCTCGGCGGATGACCAAAGCGCTGGTAGTAGCTGCGCGCCAGGAGCAAGATACGCTGAGCCTGCTCATCCAGTGCCCAAGAGGCTTCTGCCGCCATCTGCAAGGCCAGGGACATGTGCCAGTCTTCGATCCAGGCCTGTTCTTCTTTCATCACCAGCTCACACAGCGGTCGACTTCATGCAGGAGCGCCACCCAATCATCGTGGTCGATCACCCTGGCGCCGGGTGGCGCGCTCAGTCCGGTCAAACGAAGATCATCAGCCAGCACCAGAAGCGGCACACCCGCAGGTGGCGAGATCAGGCGATCACCCATGAGCAGTACCCTGTCACCCTCTTGCAGGCGGGGCAGCGGGCGCGCAGACACCTGCATATAGAGTGTCTTTACCATAGGCTCACCTCCTCATAAGACTGCACCAAAGCCGTCAGGCCCTCGCTATCGATCACCCGCCAAGGAGGCGACACGATCGGCGCCTGCACAAAAAGCTCGCTGATGCCGTACAAGGGCAGTGAGGCCAAAAGCTTGCCCAGATGCCGACGCCCCTGTGCCACCTCGGCCGGCAGACTCAACAGGTGCACCGCCGTATCGATCAGAGCGACAGCCGGGGCCTGGTCCATCACGGCCAGCACCAAGGCCAGATCCAAACCCTCCTGGAGCTGCTGCGAGTGCAAGGATGAGGATGCCAGTATTATCAGCTGTCTCTTCATAGCCCCCCCTTGAAGATCACCTGCCGGTCAGCCTGACTGCTTGCCGCCACCCAGGTGGCCAGTCCTGCCAGGGCAAAACCTGACGCCAGAGACGCACCGACGACACCGCGTCGCTCCGCCGCCGCCGAACAGACGAACAGGTCGACCCCCTGGGCCGCGAGACTTTGCCAGCGCTTTAAGCAGGGCAACTCATCGGCAGGTGGGTCAGCATGTCGCAAGGCCTGATAGACACCTTCGCCCATAAAAAACACCAGGGCCAGACGGTCGCCAGACTTGAGCAGACTCTCACATAAGCGCAGTGCATGAAAGGACACACTGCCCCCCGGAGGCACACAGACCATCACCGCCACATTCAATTGCTGCATTCACCCTCACCTCAAGGCTGCGCAAGCCCACATAATGCTGCTATGATAGCGCACCCATGTGGGCTATGGCCGCAAGACATCAGCTCCACATGGGTGTGCCCCTCTAAAATATCGGCCAAGACGCTGGTAAGCCTGAGGGTGACATCGCCGGAGGTGTGCCAGAGTGGTTGAATGGACTGGTCTTGAAAACCAGCGACGGTTCCGCCGTCCGTGAGTTCGAATCTCACCGCCTCCGCCAAATCAAGCTGCCATCTTGAGCACCGATCCCCGTCCATCGATGGGCTTGCTCGGCAAAAGCGCTCAAGCTTAGCTTGACACCCACTCGATGCCTACATTCGCTGGCACAACGAGAAACGGACAAGGTTTCCTGGCCACCTCAGGGTGCCTTTGTTCATTGAAAGCTCATCAGCCACCATGCCTATGGTCTTATGGCCTCGCGACATAACTTTTGCCAGGGCCTGTTCTTTGAACTCGGCTGAGTACTTTGATGATCTCATGTATTGGTGCTCCAGGTGCACCCTCTGAAAAATTCAGACGCGACAGATAGCCTGACTCAGAGGGCTGGCGGAGCAGGCTCTGCGTCTGGAAAAGAAGGTCGAGCGCGAAAAAATCGTGCTGGCGGCCATGCCGGAACTGTCACTGCAGACCGTCGAATTCGCCAGAGAACACGGCAGCGGTCGTGGGGTCTGGTACGACCTGCGCTGAGAGGCTGAAGGACGCAGGTTCGATTGCGCAAACGAGAATCGGCTGTCATGCGAGCGCCTGGCCGAAGCCAGGCGCTGTAGCGAGGAACTCAGTCTGAACTCGCCGCGCTCGACTGCAACAACTGCTGCCCTGCCGGGGTGATGACGATCTTGGCCCGTGACTGCAAGGCATTCACCAGGTCCGCCTCATTCTGTGCCGACATGGCCTTACCCATCATGGCACTGACCTGTGCCACGTCGAGATGACTGTCACTGGCCGGGTGGTCATGAACGGCACGCAGCATCACGACCGCGACGCCCTGGTGCAGAGGAACGGCTTGCACCGAGGCCTGCGTCGTCGGACGCGGCAGCCAGAAAATGGCACGCAAAAGATCAGCATCGGGCATCGTCGTCGAACGGCTCACCTGGTCCTGGTGGACCAGGTGCAGCCCCATCGCCTGAGCTTGCGCCGCCACATCCTGACCCTGCCGCCATGCCTGGGCCCAGCGCTCGGCCTGCGCCTGAGCCGCCTGGGCTTCACCCTGATCCATCAGCACGGCACGGATACGATCGCTCACCTGCGCCAGTGTCTGCTGATAGGAAGGCTGATGTTGGGCCAGGTGCACCCAGACCACATCGTCCTTGCTCAGCTCCAGTGCCGTGGAATTCTTGCCGTCTTTGAGGACGTCGTCGGAAAAAGCCGCTGCACGCACCTTGGCATTGGTGGCGATACCCGTGCCCTGCTGCGCATCAAACAGCCCGGTCTGCTGCACGGCCAGATGAAACTTGCTGGCAGGATCTTTGAGATCAGCAGCCTCATACATGGCGTCATTGATGCTATTGACCTGTTCGGCAAACAGTTGCGCGGCCTTCTGCTCACGGACCTGTTGCTGGAGCTGATCCTTGATCGCCGCCAGGGCTGGCAGCTTGGGCTCTTCAATGCTGATCAGCTTGATCAGGTGGTAGCCAAAACGGGTCTTGACAGGCGCAGAGACCTCTCCGGGCTTGAGGCTGAACAAGACCTGATCAAACTCAGGAACAAACTCACCGCGCGGCACGGTGCCCAGATCGCCGCCACTGGCCACCGAGCCTTCATCCTGCGAGTACTGACGAGCGAGTTTCTCGAAGTCACCGCCGGCTTTCAGCTGGGCCGCGATTTGCGTGATTCTGGCCAGGGCCTGGGCGGCACTGGTCTTGCTGTCCACCTTGATGAGAATGTGCTCAGCATGACGCATTTCCTTGCCAGCCTGCGCCTTCTGTGCATCTTCATAGGCTTTTTGCAGGTCGTCATCGCTGACTTGTACCTGCGCCAGAAGGTCACTCTTGTGCAGCTGGACATAAGACACCGCCACCTGCTCAGGCGCTACGAAGTCCTTGCGATGAGCCTGATAGTAAGCCTGTATCTGGGCGGGGCTGACCGCCACCCGGGCCGCCATCGCCTGATCAGGCACCAGGATGTAGTCGACATCGCGGGTCTGGCTATCGAGCACCAGCAAGCGCTGCACTTGTGCCGGCGTGATAAAGCCCGCCGCCATACCCGACTCCAGCTGGGAGAGGGTTCCACCTATCGCGACATCATGCAACAAGCCCTGCTCGGTATAGCCACGCTGTTGCAAAAAGCGGCTGAAGGTGGCCGCATCAAAGTGACCATCCTGCTGAAAAACTGGCTGACTGGAGATCACCTGCCAGGCCAGGCTCTGCGGAAAATCAAGACCCATGGCGCGCGCGCCTTGCACCTCAAACTCACGATGCGTCAGGGCATCCATGACCTGTTGGCGCAATTTCGGCGCGTTGAGCTGGGAGGGATCGGCATCCGGCCCCATTTTCTCCAGCAAAGCCTGTCTTTGCTGGTTGAAGACCTGATCGAACTCACGTTTGTCGATCTTGGCACCATTGACCGTGGCTACCGTATTGTCGTGCCCGGCGTTGGTGAAATAGCTCTCGATGCCAAAGAAAGCAAAGGGCACCATCAAGAGCGTCAGCAGGGTGTAGCCCAGCCAGCCTTTGACCATTTTGCGAAACTTTTCCATAACACCACCCATGCCTGTTCAAAAAAAAACGCACCCGATCGGTGCGCTTCTCAGGTCATGCGGACCTGGGGTCCGCATGGATATGACCGTGATGAGCTATCAAGCGTTGAGCGCGTCCTTGAGACCCTTGCCCGGCTTGAAGGTCGGTGCCTTGCTGGCAGCGATATTGATTTCCTTGCCGGAGCGCGGATCACGACCCGTACGCGCCGCACGCTCTTTCACCTGGAAAGAACCAAAGCCTACCAAAGTCACCGAGTCACCCCCTTTGAGTGCACCTGTGACAGCAGCGATCAGACCATCCAAGGCGCGTCCCGCATCCGCTTTGGACAACTCGGCGTGGCTAGCAATAGCATCGATCAGTTCAGACTTGTTCACATCTATCCCCTTAGCTGGATATCGGCTTGTTATATTCTGTAGACGCTCAGGCGCCAAAGCGACGAGTGCAGAGCTGCATTTTATACCTGTCACACCTTGAAGCTGTCAAGCTTAAGGCTGGCCTCATGCAGCTCCATGCGCCGAAATTCAGTGCGTTTTGAGGCGCTCGTCATCTTCCTGTTCCGTTGTCGCCGGCAACTCGCTGGGTACTGCGAGCTCCTCAGGCAAAGGCTGCAGCGGACTGACCAGAGCGTACTCGAGCACCTCATCGATCCATTTCACCGGATGGATGAACAAGTCCGCCTTGATATTGTCCGGCACCTCCTTGAGATCTCGCATATTTTCCTGCGGGATGAGCACCTCCTTGATGCCCGCCCGATGCGCGGCCAGCAGCTTTTCCTTGAGGCCGCCTATAGGCAGCACCTGTCCACGCAGGGTGATCTCGCCGGTCATGGCAATATCAGCCCGCACCGCGATGCCGGTGAGCACCGACACGATGGCCGTACAGATGGCGATACCCGCACTGGGGCCATCTTTGGGCGTTGCCCCTTCTGGAATATGGATATGCAAATCACGCGTCTCATGCACACCCTGGGCGATACCGAGCCGGCGCGAGCGCGCTCGCACGACAGTACTGGCCGCCGAGATCGACTCCTGCATCACATCACCCAAAGAACCGGTCTTCAGCACCCGGCCCTTGCCCGGCGTCGCCACCGCCTCGATGGTCAAGGTATCGCCACCGACCGCCGTCCACGCCAAACCGGTCACCAGGCCCACCTGGTCCTCGTCTTCGGCGCGACCAAAACTATGTTTACGCACCCCCAGGTAGTCTTCCAGCTGCTCCTCACTGACCTGCAAGGGCCCCTGGTGAGCCGCCAGCGCCGAGGCCTTGACCACTTTGCGACAGATCTTGGCGATCTCGCGCTCTAGCGCACGCACACCGGCTTCACGCGTGTAGTAGCGGATCATGGCGCGCAAGGCCGCGTCATCGACGACGAGCTCGTGTTCACGCAGGCCATTTTTGCTCAACTGCTTGGGCAGCAGATAACGCCTGGCGATATGGATTTTTTCATCTTCGGTGTAGCCGGGGATACGTATGACCTCCATACGATCGAGCAGGGGACCGGGAATGTTCATGGAATTGGCGGTACAGATGAACATCACCTCGGAGAGATCGTAGTCCACCTCCAGATAATGATCATTGAAGGCCTTGTTTTGCTCAGGGTCGAGAACTTCGAGCAAAGCCGACGCCGGGTCACCGCGCATATCGACGCCCATCTTGTCCACTTCATCAAGCAAAAATAAGGGATTACGCACGCCCACCTTGCTCAGACGCTGGATCAGTCGCCCCGGCATAGAGCCGATATAAGTGCGCCGATGACCGCGAATCTCCGCCTCATCACGGACACCCCCTAAAGCCATGCGCACAAATTCGCGATGGGTGGCCCGGGCGATCGACTGCCCCAAAGACGTCTTGCCGACGCCAGGCGGACCGACCAAACAGAGTATCGGGCCCTGCATCTTCTTGACCCGCCCCTGCACTGCCAGATACTCGAGTATCCGCTCCTTGACCTCATCAAGACCATAGTGGTCACGATCGAGCAGTTCACGCGCCGCCTTGAGATCGATACGCACACGGCTGCGCTTTTTCCAGGGCACCTGCAACATCCAGTCGATGTAGCCACGCACCACGGTCGCTTCAGCCGACATCGGCGACATCATGCGCAATTTGCGCATTTCGGCATCGACCTTCTTGCGCGCTTCACTGGGCATGCCGGCGGCTTCGATACGGGCCTGCACATCAGCCAGCTCATTGTGGCCCTCATCGAGCTCCCCCAGCTCCTTTTGAATGGCCTTCATCTGTTCATTGAGGTAGTACTCGCGCTGGCTTTTCTCCATCTGCTTCTTGACCCGGCCGCGTATACGTTTTTCTACCTTGAGCAGCTCCATTTCGGCTTCCATGATGCCGAGCAGCTGCTCGACCCGGACATCGAGCGCGATCTGCTCAAGCAGGGACTGCTTCTCTTCCAGCTTGAGCGACAGATGCGCAGCTATGGTGTCAGCAACGCGGCTGGGATCATCGATAGAAGCCACCGAACCCTGCACTTCCGGCGCCACCTTTTTCGACAACTTGACGTAGGTTCCAAACTGCTCCAGCAAGGTCGCCGCCAGCGCCTCCGGTTCACCCTCAGGCAGCTCAGGCATCTCCTGGACTTCGACACGGGCCTGCCCATAGGTGGGCTCCTGAACCACATCAAGCAGACGTGCACGCATGCCGCCTTCGACGAGAACCTTGACCGTGCCATCCGGCAGCTTGAGCAGCTGCAGAATGTTCGACACCGTTCCCACCTCATAGAGGCCTTCCTGGCCAGGATCTTCATCGGCGGCATCGCGCTGTGCGACAAGAAAGACCTGCTTGCTGGCACTCATCGCCGCTTCAAGTGCGTGGATGGAGCGTTCCCTGCCGACGAACAAGGGGATGACCATGTGCGGATAAATCACCACATCACGCAAGGGCAACAAAGGAAGTTCCAAATGCTTAGACATCGACTCGCTCCTTGGAGCCACCCATCCAATGAAGGGGGCTGCATGGGATAGCTATGTGGGGCAGGGCCTCCATTTGCAAGAGGCCCGTGCAAAAAAACATGAGCCTGCGCCGCAGGCTCGTAGGAACCAGCAGCCTCTGGGCGAGGCTATTCTGGCATGGCCCGCGAGCCCTCTTGCGGCCCATAGAGCAGCAAAGGCGCGGAGTCACCAAGGATGGTGGACTCATCGACGACAACTTTTTCCACACCCTGCAAGGAAGGAATGTCGTACATCGTTCCCAGCAACACCCCCTCCATGATGGAGCGCAGACCACGTGCACCGGTTTTACGCTCCATGGCACGCTTGGCAACGGCACGCAGAGCCTCATCACGGAACTCGAGATCGACACCTTCCATCTCAAAGAGTTTGGTGTATTGCTTGGTCAGCGCATTGCGCGGCTCGATGAGGATCTGCATCAAAGCCTCCTCACTCAGCTCGCCCAAGGTCGCGATGACCGGCAGGCGGCCGATGAACTCAGGAATCAGACCAAACTTGATCAGGTCCTCGGGTTCGACACCACGCAGCGTTTCACCGACATCCCCCTTCTCTTCACGGCTGCTGACCTGGGCACCAAAACCGATACCACCTTTCTCATGCCGGCTGCGTATGACCTTTTCCAGGCCTGCGAAGGCCCCGCCACAGATGAAGAGTATATTGGAGGTATCAACCTGCAAAAATTCCTGCTGCGGATGCTTACGCCCACCTTGAGGCGGTACCGAGGCGACCGTGCCTTCGATCAGCTTGAGCAAGGCCTGCTGCACACCCTCTCCCGACACGTCACGGGTGATCGAGGGGTTGTCGCTCTTGCGCGAGATCTTATCGATCTCATCGATATAGACGATGCCCTGCTGGGCCTTTTCGACGTCATAATCGCATTTTTGCAGGAGCTTCTGGATGATATTCTCGACATCCTCACCGACATAGCCGGCTTCGGTCAGCGTCGTCGCATCGGCGATCGTAAACGGCACATTCAGCAAGCGGGCCAGGGTCTCGGCCAGCAGGGTCTTGCCCGATCCGGTCGGCCCGATGAGCAGGATATTGCTCTTGGACAGCTCAACCTCAGGGCTATGACCGCGCGCTTGCGCCTTCTTCATACCGGCCCGCAGGCGCTTGTAGTGGTTGTAGACCGCGACAGCGAGCACCTTCTTGGCCTGATCCTGGCCGATGACGTAGTCATCCAGGGTATGCTTGATCTCATGCGGTGTCGGCAAGGCATCAGCGCCTTTGTCGCCCGCATCGTCTTGCACCTGCTCACGAATAATGTCATTGCACAGATCCACGCACTCATCGCAGATATAGACCATAGGGCCTGCGATCAGCTTGCGAACCTCGTGCTGACTCTTATTACAGAAAGAACAGTACAAGGGCTTGCCATCGTCCCTGCTCTTGCGATCATCACTCATCAAAGCCTACCTAATCAGTTGTCTGTCTACACGAGGGGCGGCATGGCCGCCCTACGCTGATCCCATCAAACCTCTCTCCTGTCCAGTATACGATCCACCAGCCCATAGTCCAGTGCCTCTTGCGCACTGAGAAAATTATCGCGGTCGGTATCACGCTCTATACGCTCCAGAGGCTGCTTGCAATTGGCGGCCATGATGCCATTGAGCGTGTCGCGTATCTTCAGGATCTCTTTGGCATGGATGGCGATATCCGAGGCCTGTCCCTGGAAACCGCCCAGGGGCTGATGAATCATGACACGGGAATTGGGCAAGGCAAAGCGCTTGCCCTGCGCTCCGGAACTGAGCAGAAAAGCCCCCATGCTGGCGCACTGTCCGACACAAAGCGTTGAGACATCCGGCTTGATGAACTGCATGGTGTCGTAGATGGCCATGCCCGCCGTCACCGAGCCACCGGGAGAATTGATGTACAGGTGTATATCCTTGTCGGGGTTTTCAGACTCGAGGAAAAGCAGCTGAGCCACCACCAGATTGGCCATATAGTCTTCGATGGGACCGGTGATGAACACCACGCGTTCGCGCAAAAGCCGCGAGTAGATGTCAAAAGCCCTTTCACCGCGCGCTGACTGCTCCACCACCATGGGAACGAGATTATTTTGCACCCCATCCATACACCATCTCCTTTGCACGGCCTGAGCTGGCCTAGAACTTTGATTTGGGGATCTCTGAAAGATTTTAAAGGGTAAAAAGCGCATTTATGCCGTGAAGACATCAAAAAGGGCCGACAAGCGGCCCTTCGGATCACGCTGCAGCGTCTCAGCCGCGAGCGTTCTGCAAGACCTCGCGGTAACTGGAGGCCTGATCAGCCACCGTCACCTGCGTCAGCAGCCAATCGACGACCTGGTCTTCAAGCACCACCGCTTCGATCTGCGCTCTCTGCTCGCGATCCTTCAAATACCAGTCGATGACCTGTTGCGGGTTCTCGTAGGCGGCAGCGATATCGCTCAGCATGGCACGCAGCTTGTCTTCATCGACCTTGATGCTCTGCGCACGCACGATCTCGGACACCAGCAGGCCCAGACTCACCGAACGCTCTGCCGACTCCTTGAACAGCTCATCGGGCAGCATCTCCGGCTTGACTTCGCGCATGCCGAAGCGTTGCGCCATCGCCGAACGCTGGCGCTGCACTTCCTGAGACACCAGGGCCTGCGGCACTGCAAACTCATGGGCGGTGACCAGCGCATCGAAAACCGCCTTTTTCACCGCTTGGCGCAAGCCTGCCTTCAGCTCACGCTCCATATTGGCGCGCACCTCGGCACGGAAGGTGTCAACGTCACCCTGCTCCGAGAACTGGCGAACGAAAGCCTCGTCCAGCTCAGGCTTATGGCTTTCTTCCACCTTCTCGGCATGAATCTGGAACTCAGCCGCCTTGCCACGCAGATGCTCGGCCTGATAATCCTGGGGAAACTCGACCGCTATACGACGATCTTCAGCGGCCTTGATACCGACCAGCGCTTCTTCAAAGCCCGGGATCATGCTCTTGCTGCCCAAAACCAGCGCGTGCGCCTGGGCCTTGCCCCCTTCAAAAGCTTCACCGTCGACAAACCCTTCAAAGTCGATGGTGACACGATCGTTGAGAGCGGCTGCGCGATCGACTTCATGCCAGGTCACCCGCTGAGCACGCAGGGTCTCTATCATTTCATCAACGTCAGCATCGCTGATTTCCGCCTGCAGGCGTACCACCGACAGCGCGTTCAGATCACCGAGACTGATCTCGGGATAGACTTCGAAAATGGCGCTGAAATTGAGATCGCCACCCGCGACATGCTTGACTTCGTCGACACTCGGGTAACCGGCCAGGTTCAGCTGCTCCTGGGCGATGGCCTCAAAAAGCACGTCACGGATCAGTTCGCTCACCGTTTCTTGCATGACCGAAGCACCATAGCGCTTTTGCACCAGGGACATCGGCACCTTGCCGGGGCGGAAGCCATCGACACGCACCGTTTTGGCGGTCTGATTCAGGCGCCCCTGGTATTCACCTTGCACACGTGCAGCTTCGACCACCACCGTCATCTTGCGCTCGAGGGGGGAAATCGTCTCGACAGTAACCTGCATAAACATCATCCTCAAAAAATCACGCGGCCCCAAGTAGGGGCCACGCGGCTTGCGTCTTCACGTCAGGCAGCATCGCTGCCTTGCGCTCAAACGAGTTTTTCCAGTTCCGGCACGACCTCGAACAGGTCACCCACCAAGCCATAATCGGCCACCTGGAAGATCGGTGCTTCTGGATCCTTATTGATCGCAACGATCACCTTGGAGTCCTTCATACCGGCCAGATGCTGAATGGCGCCGGAGATACCGACAGCGATGTACAGTTGCGGTGCCACCACCTTGCCGGTCTGCCCCACCTGCATATCATTGGGCACAAAACCTGCATCCACCGCTGCACGTGAAGCGCCTACGGCCGCTCCCAGCTTGTCGGCGAGCTTGTAAAGCAGGCTGAAGTTCTCGCCATTGCCCATGCCGCGACCACCGGAAACGATGATCTTGGCGGCCGTCAGCTCGGGACGGTCCGACTTGGCCAGCTCTTCACCGACGAAGGTCGACAAGCCCGCATCGTGCACTTCGGTGACGGCTACAATCTCCGCCGAACCTTGCGTCGCTGCCGCATCAAAAGCGGTCGTACGCACCGTGATGACCTTGATCGGATCACTCGACTGCACGGTCGCGATCGCATTGCCGGCATAGATCGGACGCTCAAAGGTGTCAGCACTGATCACCGCCGAGATTTCCGAGATCTGGTTGACCCCAAGCAGGGCCGCCACACGCGGCATGAAATTCTTGCCGGTGGTGGTCGCAGCCACCAGAACATGGCTGTAGTTCTTGCCCAGGGAGGCGACCAGCAGACCCAGATTCTCGGCCAGCTGATGCTGATAGGCCGGAGCATCGGCCAGCAGCACCTTGCTGACACCCGAGATCGCCGCCGCCGCCTGCGCCACGGCCTGGCAAGCCGCACCGGCCACCAGCACATGCACTTCACCGCCGATGGTCGACGCCGCTTTCACCGTGTTGAGCGTCGCCCCTTTGAGGCTCGCATTATCGTGTTCTGCAACTACCAGGATCGTCATGTCTTTAACTCCACATCCGCTATGCCCCCGGCTCAGCCGAGAACCTTGGCCTCATTCTTGAGCGCATTGACCAGTTCTTCGACGGTCTTGACCTTGATACCGGCCTGACGCTCCTTGGGTGCGTCCACTTTCAGCGTTTTGATGCTGGCGGTGACATTGACGCCGTAATCGCCGGGCGATTTGACTTCGAGGGGCTTCTTCTTGGCCTTCATGATGTTCGGCAAAGAGGCATAACGCGGTTCGTTCAAACGCAGATCGGTGGTCACCACCGCCGGCAGTTTGACTTCCAGCGTCTGCAAGCCACCGTCGATCTCACGCGTGACGCGGGCCTTGCCCCCTTCGACGACCAGCTTGGAGGCAAAAGTCGCCTGCGGATACCCCGCCAGAGCCGCCAGCATCTGGCCGGTCTGGTTGTTGTCATTATCGATCGCCTGCTTACCCATGATGATGAGATCAGGTTTGACTTCATCACAAACGGCCTTGAGCAGACGGGCCACCGTCAGAGGCTGCAGGTCTTCATCGGTCTTGATCAGGATAGAGCGGTCGGCGCCTATGGCCATGGCACTGCGCAACTGCTCTTGAGCCGCTTCCGGACCGATGGTGACCGCGATGATTTCGCTGATCACGCCCTGGTCCTTGAGACGCACAGCCTCTTCGACGGCGATTTCACAAAACGGATTCATGGCCATCTTGACATTGGCCAGTTCCACACCGGTATGATCCGCCTTCACGCGAACCTTGACGTTGTAGTCCACAACGCGCTTGACAGCGACAAGAGCCTTCATGAAATCCTCGGCTACGTTGGTATTGATGGAGATTCAAAGCCGAGCATACCGCCGACTTGAAGGGCTCACTATCTTGCAGTCTCGCAAGACGCAGGTCAAGACCGTAGCGACAAGATTCAAGGGCACGCCGGCAAACTGTCCTGCATCCACCTCATGCGCCCGCTGATGCCCGCCCTAGAACCAGTCCAGGCCTCGACGTCCCTGCTGAGCATGCCCGCTCAAACGCCGGCCGAACTCTTCCAGGCCCTGTCCCAGCAAACGCGAAGGGGCATCACTCATCATGGTCAATAAGCCACTGTCACCATGTATCTCCCAGTTGGCCAGCAAGCGCGACGTACGTGCATCGTAAAGAGAGATGACCGCGGCAGCCGTATCGATGCCGCCCGCTCCCGGCAGGATATGCCCAAGACCGGGGGCGGCACGATCTTGCCAGGACTCCATCTGCGCCAGCATCACGTAGTCGAGACCGCGCTTTTGTGCTTCCTGCAGCGCCGCGCCCAGGTCCATGGTCTGATCCAGGTAGACGGTACCGGGAAACCAGGTGCGCAGATGCTGGTAAACCTGCTCGGCGAAGTGCCGGTTGATGCGCTGGGCGTCTTGCTGGTCCTGGGCCAGCAGCCAGGCGTCAGCCGGCATATTGCCCAGCAAGATACCGGCCCGGTTGTCGAGCACGAAGTTTTCCCGCCCACTGAGCTGCTCATCCGGCAGGAAGTGCCAGGAGCGCAAGCCTTCGACCATCAAGGACTGCTGATCGGAGGGCGCCACACAGGCAACCAGCAATACCGCCAGCAGCAGGACGCTGCTGTAACGCCGATCAATGATCTTCATGGCGCTGCCCCTCATGTCGAGAGCGTCGATTGGCCATACGCACACCTATATCGAGCAGAAACTCGATAAAATCATCCGGCCGGCCGATATAGCGAGTATAGAAGTCTGACTTGATCAGCGAGCAGGCCCCATGCACCAGGGCCCAGGCAGCGCCGATGTGATACTCCACCGGAGCGTCGAGCAATTTCCCGGCGGCGATGCGCTTGGCGATGAAAGAACCTAAAAATTCACGATTGGACATGCGCACCGCGTGCAGCTTATCGACCATCTCCGGCAGCGCATTCTCGGCCACCAGCTTGCCTTCAAGCCGATCGAACAGCAGGTAGCGATCAGGGTCCTGGACGCGAAAGCGCAAAAACTCACGAAACACCGCTTCGGGATCCAGATTGTCCGCCAGCCCGGTAAACACCTGCGCCAGGGACTCTTCGTAGCGCAGCATAAGCAGCAGGTAGATCTGGTTTTTGGTCTCAAAGTGCTTGTAGATCGTGCCTTTGCCGACACCGACAGCCTCGGCGATCATCTCTACCGTGACCCGATCCTCACCCATCTCGATAAAAAGGCGCTCGGCACAATCGAGGATGCTCTTCTCGCGCAAGCGAAACTCTTGAACCTTGAGAGTGACTTTGGCCACACTGCTCAAACGCTCTTTCATGACCTTCAGCCCCACGCCCTACCTGATGTACGGCAAAGACCTAACTGTAGCATATCCAGGCCCCTGCTCAGAGCGCTCGGCCTGCGGGCTTTTACAGACTGGAAAACTTGCATATTTTCAGGAGTGATCTTTACTGAGTGTTGAGGTGGGTGCGGGTTTGATCGCCGGCAGCCACCTCCCGTTTCTACGGTCTTGACCCGCCCTCCCCCCCAGGTGGCGGGTTTTTTTTATCCTGCCCGAACTCAGTGGCCGCCGCCGCCACCGGCACTGAAGGGTGGACGCGCCCACCAGACCAGGGCGATCAGGGCGATGAAAATCCACGAAGCGGCGTGAAAAACCTCAACGGTGGCCTGCATATAGGCCTGTTGATCGAGCATCGTGAATGCCGCCGGCGCCAGTGCAGACTTGGCCATCCCCCAATGCCCCAAGGTCTGGGTATAGTGCTGAAACTCGCTGCGCGAGGCATCCATCCACTCGCTCAGACGCAGGCGATGCTGACGGGCGCGATCATCCCAGATCATCACCACCAGCGCCGTACCAAAGCTTCCTGACAAGGTGCGAAAGAAGTTCGACAGACCGGCAGCCGCCGCCAGCCGCGCCGGAGGCAAGCCGGAAATGATGATGCTGTTGATGGGAATGAAAAAGCAGGCCACCCCGATACCCTGCAGCAAACGAGGCAGAAACATCAGGGAAAATGGCGTGTCCAGGTTGAAGGTCGACAACCAGTGGGTGGTGATGGCAAAGACGACAAAGGCGATGCTCGCCACCCAGCGCAGATCGACACGCGCGAGATGACGTCCCACCAGCGGCGACAGCAGCAGCGCAAAGATCCCGACCGGCGCTGTCGCCAGCCCGGCCCAGGCGGCGGTGTAACCCATCACCGTCTGCAGCCACAGGGGAAACATCACGTTCATGGCAAAGAAGGTCATAAAACCCAAAGACAAAGCGATGACCCCGGCGAGAAAATTACGCCGCGCCAGCAGACTCAGATCGACGATAGGATGCTCTTCTGTCAACTCCCAAACGATGAAAAAGCTTAATGAAACCAGCGCCACCACCGCCAAAGTGGTGATGATGGAGGAGTTGAACCAGTCAAGATCGTTGCCATTGTCGAGCATCAGCTGCAGGCTGCCCACCCCCACCACCAGCAGGCCCAGGCCTATATAGTCGACCGGCAGCTTCATGGTCGCCGTTTCCCGTCCGCGCAAGAGGCGCACGCAGACCAGACCGGCGAGCAGGCCGATGGGAACGTTGATATAGAAAATCCAGGGCCAGGTCAGGTTGTCGGTGATATAACCGCCGAGCAAAGGACCGGCGATGGGCGCCACCACCACCGTCATCGACCACAGCGCCAGCGCCACACCGCGCCGGGCTGGCGGATAGATCGACAGCAACAAGGTCTGCGACAAAGGCACCATGGGTCCCGAGACCAGGCCCTGTACGAAGCGGAACAGAACCAGCTGCGGCAAAGACTGGGCCAGGCCACAAAAGGCCGAGGCCAGGGTGAATAAAAAGACCGAGCTCACAAACACACGGACCTGACCGAAACGACGGGCGATCCAGCCCGTCAAGGGCACGGCGATCGCTGCCGCCAGGCCATAAGACGATATGACCCAGGTGCCCTGGCTGGCGCCGACGGCAAGATTGCCGGCCACCGTTGGCACGGCGACATTGGCGATCGCCGTGTCGAGAACCTCCATAAAGGTGGCCACCGAAACGGCGATGGTCAGCACGAACAGCTGCCAGCCGACCGGATACGCTGGCTCCGCCGCCTGCTGCTGCGTCGCGTCGCTCACTTCAGCCCTGTCCCGGCGTCGACGGACGATTGCAAAGCCTTCTGCAGCCAGGCCTCTGCGGCACGACGGGCCTGTGCCAGCTGGGCATGGTAGAGCTCACTGCTATCGACGCGCCCGGCCAGGGGCAAACTGCCGAGCACTGCCCCCCGGCGATCATGGGTATCGATATCCACTTCCGCAGACAGGCCCAGACGCAGGGGGTAGCGCTGCAGATAGCCCGGGTCGATCGCGATGCGCACCGGCACGCGCTGCACCACCTTGATCCAGTTACCGACGGCATTTTGTGGCGGCAGCAGCGAGAACGCGCTGCCTGAGCCGGCCGCTATACCGATGACCCGTCCCGGGAACTCAAGCTTGCTCCCGTACTGGTCGATGATGACCGTGGCCGGCTGCCCGACGCGCACATGGCGCAGCTGCCCCTCTTTGAGGTTGGCGTCCACCCAGACACTTTGCAAAGGAATCACCGCCAGCAAATCATCCCCTGGAGCCACCTGCTGCCCCAGCTGCACCCGACGCTCAGCGATCACGCCACTCCAAGGGGCTGGCAACTGCGAACGCAACAAGCTCAGCTCGGCGGCCAATACCTCGGTGTAGGCGTGCTCGATCTGCGCCTGATGACGCAGGTCGCAGTTCCCGGCACGCGCCTGGGCGGCCCGTTCTTCCTGCCGGGCGGTTTGATAAGCCTGCTCGGCCTGCTGCACAGCCAGCCGTGCATGCACCAGATCCTCCGGGGCCAAGGCCTGACCGCCCAGCAAGGGCAGGCGCCGTTTGAGATCCCCCTCGGCCTGCTCACGGCGGATGTCGCTTTGTTCAAGCACGGCATGTTTCACGGCGACATCGGCGCACTGCGCCCTGACCTGGCTGATGATCTCAGCTCCTGCTGTGCTGGCCTTTTGCAGCTGCACGCGCGCATCGGTATCGTCAAGTTCGAGCAAGGTCTGTCCCTGCTCGACACGGTCACCGTCGTCGACATGCACGGCGCTGACGGTGCCGGCGCGCTGGGCATGCACAAAAACGCGGTAGCCATTCACATAGGCGTCGTCGGTGGTCTCATGAAAGCGCGCCACCGCATACCCATAGACGGCCACACCCAGCGCCAGCACAACAAAGACCGCCAGCAAAGCCAGCATCAGGGGGCGACGACGGTGGGCAGCGATCGGGGGAACATTCTCAGTCATGCGGGATTCTCGTCGTTTGTGGCGGGCGCGTATCGGCCTTGAAACCACCACCTAAAGCTTCAATCAAAGCCACCTGGGCCAGCAACAGCTCTTCATTCCAATGCGCATCAGCATCCAGCAGATCGAGGCGTTCGACCGCACTATCGAGCAGGGTATGCTCATCGATCAAGCCTGCGGCATGCCTCTGCTGGAGGTTCAAGGCGTGCCGGTCCAGCTCCTGCAGGCGCTGCGCCAGGCAGGCACGTTGAGCTTGCGCCTGGGCGATCCGCACCTGGGCCGAGTTGACCTGGGTAATCGCCGTCATCAGCACCTGCCGGTAACTGGCATCGGCACTCAGCAAGGCTGCTTTTTCTTCATTCAGGTGCGCGCGCAGCCGGCCGCCATCGAAAAGCGGCAGGTGTACGGCAGGGGCGATGCCATAAGTGCTGCTGCTTTGATTCAGCCAGCGCGACAGAATGAGCGAAGACCACCCGGCAAACATGCCCAGGCTGACATCCGGATAAAAGTCGGTACGTGCCACCTCCGCACGCGCGGCAGCCGCTTCAACGCGCGCCAGGGCGGCCGCCAAATCACTGCGGCGCGCCAGCAAATCCAGTTGTAAAGTGGCCGGCATCGTCTGAATCAGGCTGGGTAAAGGCCGCACCTGCAACACCAGCTGCTGACGCGGCAGACCCACCCACTGCTGCAGGTCGACCCACAGCTGCTCACGCTGACCCAGCTGCTCCTGATAGGCCTGCTCGGTCTGCAAAAGAGCCTGACGCTGCAGCTCAAGCGCATCCTCGGCCAGCAGGCCGGTGTGCACACGCTGTTCATCGAGCTGCAAACGCTGCTGGCGCAAACGCTGCTGGTTTTGCAGTCGGTCAAGACGCGCCTGCGCCACCTGCAAGGACAGATAGAGGGTCACCACACGCGCCGCTATCCAGTCCGCCTGACCTTGCAGTTCGTAACTGCGCGCCCGCGCCTCTCCCAAAGCCGCCTTCAAGGCCTGTCTTTGTCGTCCCCAAAAATCCAGATCGTAATGAAAATTGGCCGACAGCTCGCCATCGTTGTAGAACTGCCCACCAAAAGGCGGCGGAATGTAGCTATTGGCGCTAAAACGCTCACGCGTCACACTCGAGTCGAGCGACACTTGGGCTTTTTTCTGCGCTTGCGCCAACTGCAGGCCGGCACGCGCTTCGTCAAGCTGCGCCGCCGCCAGCAGCATCTGCGGGGCCTGGCTTTGGGCACGCTTGATCCAGTCCTGCAGTTGTGTATCGCCCAGGGAGGACCACCATTGTGCTGAAGGCCAGTCGCCAGCACCCGGCGTCAGCAAAGCGCTGGCGCGCGTATCGCTGCGCTCCGGCGCTTGTACATGACCCGGCCACCCGGCGCACGCCGCCAGCAGCATGAACGACGGCAAAAGCCCCAGCCACCTGCTGATCGGCTTCACGCGGAAGCACCTCTTTGTGCTTCCAGTATGAGCACCAGCTTGTGCAGGAGATGCTCCATCTGATCAAGCTCCGCCTCGGCGAAAGGCTCGTATATCCTGGCAATATGGGCACGCAACAGGGGCATGACCACCTGCAGGAGAGCCTCCCCGGCCGGGGTCAGCGAGAGATCGATGCGGCGCCGGTCTTCACGATTGGTGACACGCTGAGCCCAGCCCCTGTGCACCAGATCATCGGTCAGTCGCGTCATGTTGGAGCGGGTTTCAGCGATACCGGTACAAAGTTCAGAAGGATTGGCGGTGCTATCCGGCCGGCTGTAGAGCATGACCATGATCAGGTAGTTTTTGTAGCACAGATCGTAGGGCCGCAACACTTCGCTGAGCACCTCGCCGAGCAAAGCGGTGACGTGCTTGAGCAATATATTGATGCTGACTCGACCCAAACTCTCGCCGGTGGCGCGGTGGTGCGCACGCGTGGCGAGATCGTGCAGCTCAGAAAAATCTGGAATACTTGAATTGTTCATTTTTAAATTATTTCACAGGATCAAGTGAGCTGTCAACTTGGCACTGAACTTCTCGGCGAGTCCTGATAAACTGGACGGGCCTTTTGCGGAGCTCGGTGTGACTTTAGGTTTTGAGATCGTTTATATCGATGAGGATATGCTGATCATCGACAAACCGGCAGGACTGCTCAGTGTTCCCGGCCGCCTGCCGGAAAACTTTGACAGCGTGGCCCTGCGTCTGCAACACGAGCTCGATGCACAGATACGCACGGTGCATCGCCTCGATCAGGACACCTCGGGCCTCATGGTCTATGCGCGGCACGCCGACGCCCACCGCGAGCTCAGCCGCCAGTTTCATGACCGTGAAGTCGACAAAATGTACCAGGCGCTGCTGCTCGGCCATCTGCAGCCGGCCTCGGGGGAGGTACGCCTGCCTTTGCGCTACGACCCGGAACACAAGCCTCGTCATATCGTCGACCCTGTGCACGGCAAATCGGCCTTGACCCTATGGACGGTATGCGCCTATGAAGGCGATACGACCCGCGTCGATCTTTGCCCCTACACCGGGCGCTCCCATCAGTTGCGGGTGCATATGCAAAGTCTTGGACATGCCATACGTGGCGACCGGCTTTACGCGCCCTCCTGGGAAGGAGAAAGCCGGTTATGCCTGCACGCCCGCTATCTGGCCTTGACCCACCCTGACGATGGCCGGCGCCTGCAATGGCACAGTCCACCGCCTTTTTGAGCGCCCGGTCAGCATGACACCAGCATCCCCTTTAGGACGTGATAGTATCCGCGCCCACGATCCTCACCGCAGACCCTAGAACCAAGATCTTTCCTGGCGCGCAGCCCTACGTATGGAGCTTTCATGAACGACCCGCAACTCGGCCAACGCTGGATCAGTGAGAATGAAACCGAACTGGGCCTGGGCATCGTCGTCGATTGCGACCTGCGCACGGTCACCCTGCTCTTTCCAGGTAGCGAAGAAAGTCGCGTCTATGCCCGCAAGTCAGCGCCGCTGGCACGCTTTATCAAGCAGGCCGGTGACCATGTCGAAGATGAGCAAGGCCGCAGCTGGCTGATCACCGGACAAAAAGAGCAACACGGCATCATCGTCTACGAAGTGCGCGACGAGGATGGCCAGAACAGCCTTCTGCCGGAGACCCGTCTCGGCCATATCATTCACCTGCACCAGGCGCAGGAAAGGCTGCTCAGCGGGCAGCTGGATAGCCTGGAGCTGTTTCAGCTGCGCCACGAGCTGTTCCAGCTCCTGCAGGAGCACCAGCACTCGCCCGCGCGGGGACTGCTAGGCGCGCGCATCGACCTGCTGCCCCACCAGATCGACGTCGCCCATACGGTCGGTCAACGCCAGTCACCACGGGTCCTCCTGGCCGACGAGGTCGGATTGGGCAAAACCATCGAAGCGGGCCTCATCCTGCACCAGCAGCTTCATGCCGGCTGGATACGACGCTGCCTGATCCTTGTCCCTGAAAATCTGCAGCATCAGTGGCTGGTCGAGCTGCTCCGCCGTTTCAACCTGAACTTCAGCCTCTTCGACAGCCAGCGCCTGCAGGACGCGCCGGGCGACAACCCCTTCGAGTCTGAGCAGCTCATACTCCTCGCCCAGGAAACCTTGTTGGCATCGAGCACCACGCTCGAGCAAGCCCTGGCTGCCGGATTTGACATGCTGATCGTTGACGAAGCTCACCACCTCGTCGCCTCCGCGGCCTATCAGTCACCGGCTTATATCGCTGTGGCGCGTCTGGCCGAGGCCTGCAAAAGCGTTCTTTTGCTCACCGCCACCCCCGAGCAGCTGGGTATCGCCGGCCATTTCGCACGCCTGCACCTGCTCGACCCCCAGCGCTTTCCCAGCCTGGCAGCCCTGCTCGAGGAAGCCTCCGGCCTGCAAAAGACCGCTGTCTGGGCAGACGCCCTGAACAGCCCGGAGCCCCTGCCCGCGGAGATCCTGGCACCTCTGCAGGCGGCCCTGCCCGACTTTGATCTGGCCACCGCCGACGCCGCCGGCCGACAAAGTGCCCTCGACGCGCTCATCGATAGACATGGCACGGGTCGTCTGCTTTTTCGCAACACCCGTCAGGCCGTCGGTCACTTTCCCGCACGCCAGCTCCATATCCACGCGATCGACCCGGCCGCCCCCTGCTTGGACATGGAGCACAACTGGCCCCGCGAACAGCTGCGTGAAGACGCCCGTTTGCGCGTGATCGTCACACTGTTACGCAGCTTGCGTCGTGAAAAAACCCTATTGATCTGCCACCACCGTGATGCAGCCCGGCATATCGAAGAACACCTGCGCCTGCATGAGGGCATACGTACATCGATGTTCCATGAAGACATGAGTCTGCTTGAACGCGACCGCGCGGCCGCCTACTTCTCCGATCAGGAGTCTGGCGCCCAGGTGCTCATCTGCTCAGAGATCGGCAGCGAGGGACGTAATTTCCAGTGGGCTTCGCACCTGGTGCTCTTCGATCTTCCGCAAGACCCTGATCTGCTTGAACAGCGCATAGGCCGGCTCGATCGCATAGGCCAAAAGCACACCATACAGATCCATGTCTTCGCCGCGCCTGAGCAGGCTTCAGCACGTCAAGTCGACTGGTATCATCGTGGCCTCAATGCTTTCGAACACAGCTGCAAGGTCGGCCAGGCCCTCTATGCGGAATTCAAGGATCGCCTGGTCGAGAACATGAATGCGGCGAGCCCGATCTGGGAACCCCTGATCGCTGAGGTGCAGGCACGCCGCCAGGAGCTCGAGTTACAGTTGGAAAAAGGCCGCGATCGCCTGCTCGAGCTGTCCTCGTGTCGTCCCGCCCGTGTCGCCCCGGTGCTCGCTGCCCTGCAGGACGCTGACGCCGACCCGCGCCTGCAGTCGTGGTGCCGGCGCCTGTTCGATGCTCTGCATATCGGGAGCGAAGAGCAGGAAAATGAACATCTTCTGATTTTGCGTCCCGACCCCCAGCAACGCGTCAGCAGTCTGCCAGGACTCAAGGAAGAAGGTCTCACGGTGACCTGGGACAGGTCGACGGCTTTGGCGCGCGAGGATGTCGCCTATCTGAGCTGGGAACACCCCTTGGTGCAGGCCTGTGTCGATCTTTTTACCCATGACGACTGGGGCAATGCGCAGCTGGCGCTGCTCAATAACAAACGCATACCCGCCGGCACCCTGCTGCTGGAAGCGCTCTACCTGCCCCACATCGTCAGCCCACAAACCCAGGGCTTGCAACGCTGGATGCCCCAGCAGCTGCTACGCATCCTCGTCGACGAACAAGGGCAGAACCTGGCCCAGCAGGTACCCAGCCAGGCCCTCGAGCGCCAGCTGCACGGCATCGACCGGCACTCGGCGCAGCGCCTGCTCCATGATCGTCTGGAACGCGTCAGGCGGCTGCTGGACAGCGCCCAAAAACACGCTCAGGGTGCGTTGCAGGAGTTCGCTCCGCATTGGCAGGAGCGCTATCGGCAAGAGCATGCAACAGAAATCGCGCGTCTGCTGGCGCTAAGAGAACGCAACCCGAGCGTGCGCGAGGATGAAATCGAGGCGCGACGGGTGCTGCTGGCCCAGGGCATGGCGCTGCTCGCCGACGCCCATATCCGCCTGGTCGGACTACGCCTGATCATCGCTGGAGCCAGCTGAGCAAAAGGGCAGAAACTGTTGCCAGAAACCTTCGTAGCCATGACCGAGACTTTCAATCTGCTGCAGAAAGGCGACCTCGTCAGGCTCTGCACCAAAAAAGAACCAGGCCTCGATAAAGTGCTGGACCAAGGCGCTGCTTTCTTGCGCCAGCCCCTGCAAGGTGTCGAAAAAGCGCATCCCAGGGGCTGGCAGGTTTTCATCGCGACGGCTTTCTATCGCCCGCCGCAAGCGTTGCGTCACGTCATTGCTGAGCGCGTTCTCAAGCAGGTACATGCTGGCCAGGGCCACCGGCAGTTGCACGCTCAGGTAGTCATGCTCGACCTGCCGGCAGAAGCGACGTGTCATCGGACTGGCCAAGGTGACATCGGGCAACAAGGCCCCCAGCTCAGGCAAGAGACTCTGGCAGGACTCCCACCAGCCATGCACCTGGACCGAGGTTTCAAACAGCCATTGTGCCGGATTGGGCTGATCGCTGGGCTCACGCGAGTGCGGCTGGGCGAGAGCGTCGTAGTGTATCTGTCGGCGGACGGTGAGCATCGGCTTCTCGGCCAGTTCCGACCAGACGCTGTCACCGAGCAGCTCGATCATCAGCTGTTGGCGCATCAACATCATCTGGCTCATGAGCAGTGCCCACTGCGGCAGTAACAAAGGCAGCAACACACCATCGCCGTCCTCATGGTCGATGTGTTCGAGTATGGGGTTGTCGAGCAGATAAGCGCGACGCATCAACCGATCATTGAGCAGACCCTGAAACGCCAGAAAACGATGCATGCGCTGCTGGTGACGAGGCTCGCGCACATGAGGACCGAGCTTGGGCACGCTGATCCAGGTCACGGCGTGCGCCGTCGGCGCTATCTTCGACTTGGTCATAAGCCCCACACAGCCTCTCCCTATCCTCCTTAGACAATAGTCCCAGACGCCGCAAAATCAACCTAAGCAGGCGGCGATCACGCGTTCAGCAACTCACGGTCGACCTCGCCTAAAGAAAAAAACTGGCCGCCGCTCCAAACCCCATAAGAGCAGCTGCGCCCTTGTGCCGCACCGGGGACCGCCCAATCGACCAGCTGATAGAAGGCATTGCGCTGAATCCTGGCGTGCAGGCGCGCGCGGGCATGGACATAAGGGGCAGGCTCGCCACGCTCGCCCTCTTCACCGACCCATAAACCATGCTCAGGTCCCAGACGGATGACATCCTCCGTCGCCGTATGGAGCTCTATCCAGCTTTGTTCGTCCGCTGTTAGACAGCGCTCAGCGCGCACGACGTGCAGGGGGGCATCCTCAACCCGTATGCGCATCTTCTCGACGGGAGTCACCAGGTAGTAGTGATCGTCATCGTCGCGACGCAAGACCCGCGAAAAAAGACGGACCAGGGGACGACGCTGTATGGGGCTGCCCATATAGGACCAGACGCCATCGCGATGGATGCACAAATCGATCTCCCCGCACAAAGGAGGCTCCCAGAGATGCACAGGCGGCATACCCTGCGGATTCTCCTGAGCATGCAAAGAAAGAATGCGCGCCAGATCCGCTATCATTTTTTCTGCCATGGCGGGTCCCCTCCAGATTTGGCTTGGCTCATACTCTCCCCTTATACTACGCGCAATGCAAATTCGTCACCGATGCGCTCTGGCGCATCCCAGCCTTAAGGAGCATCCCGTGGAAAGAGAGTCGATGGAATTCGATGTCGTCATCGTCGGAGGCGGCCCGGCCGGTCTCTCGGCGGCCATACGACTGCGCCAGCTGGCTATAGCAAGCGGTCAAGACGTTTCTGTCTGTGTGGTCGAGAAAGGCTCGGAGTTTGGCGCTCACATTCTCTCTGGCGCAGTTTTTGAGCCTTCCGCCCTGCAGGAACTGTTTCCTGACTGGAAAGAACGCCAAGCGCCCCTCGATACGCCGGTCAGCGAAGATGAAGTGGTCTTCTTCACCAGCGCCACGGCGGTCATGCGGCCACCACACTGGGCCATTCCCAAGCCTTTCCACAACCACGGCAACTACATCATCAGCCTGGGCAACCTGGTCCGTTGGCTGGCCGAGCAGGCTGAGGCTCTGGACGTCAACCTGTTTCCAGGATTTGCAGCCAGCGACGTGCTCTATGACGAACAGGGTGCCGTCAAAGGCATCGTCACCGGTGACATGGGCGTCGCCCGCGATGGCAGCCACAAGCACTCCTTCACGCCAGGCTATGAACTCCATGCCCGCTATACGCTCTTTGCCGAAGGCTGCCGTGGCCATCTTGGCAAACAGCTGATCCGCCGTTATGACCTCGACAAGGACAGCGATCCCCAGCACTATGGCCTGGGGATCAAAGAGCTGTGGGACATCGACCCTGCCAAGCATCGGCCAGGACTGGTCATCCATGGCACCGGTTGGCCCCTGAACCAGTCGGGCAGCACCGGCGGCTTCTTTCTCTACCATGCCGCGAATCATCAGGTCGCCCTCGGTCAGATCATCGATCTGTCCTACCACAACCCGCATGTTTCACCGTTCGATGAAATGCAGCGCTGGAAGCAACACCCCCATATCCGCCAATATCTTGAAGGCGGCAAGCGGGTGGCCTACGGCGCGCGCGCCCTGGTCAAGGGCGGGCTGAACTCGCTGCCCAAAACAGGTTTTCCTGGCGGCTGCCTGATCGGTGACGACGCCGGCTTCCTCAACTATTCAAAGATCAAAGGCAGCCACACCGCCATGAAGTCTGGCATGCTCTGTGCCGAGGCGGTCTTCAAGGCCCTGCAAAATCCCAGCCTGGATCGCTTTGTCGACTTCGAAGCTGAGTTCAAGGCCTCTTGGCTGTACGATGAGCTCTACCGCTCACGCAATTTCGGCCCCGCCATGCACCGGATGGGAACCTTCATGGGGGCGGCTTTCAATTTCATCGACCAGAACTTCTTTGCCGGTAAAATACCCTTCACCCTGCATGACAGCACCCCTGACCACGCCTGTTTGGACCTGGCCTCGCAAGCTCCGCGCATCGACTACCCCAAGCCCGATGGCAAGATCAGCTTTGACAAGCTCTCTTCGGTCTTCATGTCCAACACCAACCATGAAGAAGACCAGCCTTGCCATCTGACCCTGCGTGACGCGAACATTCCGATCAAGAAGAACCTGCCTTTGTACGATGAACCGGCGCAACGCTATTGCCCGGCAGGCGTCTATGAAGTCTTGAGCAACGATGACGGCAGCCACCGCTTCCAGATCAATGCCCAGAACTGCGTCCACTGCAAGACCTGTGACATCAAGGACCCGGCACAGAATATCAACTGGGTGGTGCCTGAAGGTGGCGGTGGTCCCAACTACCCCAATATGTAAGTGTGCCGCGCCGAGAAGATCAGCCCACCCGCCACCCGGGAGGCTGATCGCTCAGGCCCGAATCCCCAGGAGCTGGGTATGGGATGGTATAGTCGTCATGTTTTCCCGCTGATTCTTGACCGGGTGATGCAGCATCCACAGCTCATGCAGCTGCGTCATCAACTGCTCGCCGATGTCCAGGGCGAGGTCCTCGAGATAGGCTTTGGCACCGGCCTCAACGCCCTGGTCTATCCGCAACAGGGGATGACACTGCAGACCGTCGACGTCAACCCGGGCGTCGCCACACGTGCTCGTCAGCGCCTGGCCCAAAGCGCCCTGCCGGTGCGCCACGCCACCCTGGACGGGCAGTCCTTACCTTTTCAGGACGCCAGCTTTGACGTCGTCGTATCGACCTGGACCTTGTGCAGTATTGCGAACGTCGCCCAGGCGCTGGCTGAAATCCACCGCGTCTTGCGTCCGCAGGGCGTCTTTCTCTACCTTGAGCATGGCCGCCACAGCGATCCTGGGATCGCACGCTGGCAAAGCCGCCTCACCCCTTTGCAGAAACGCCTCGGTGACGGCTGCCATCTCGATCGCGACATCGACGCACTCCTGAAGCAGGCCGGTTTTGACACCCATGACGGCAAACGCTTCATCGCGCCCGGGATTCCTGCCCTTTTTGCCTGCATGTATCAGGGGCGGGCACAACGCCGGCCTGCGCCTTAAAGAGGCTGTATGCCGGCCAGCAGCCAGGGCCGACCACGCCCGGGATTGCGCACAAAATTCCACAGCTCGTCGATGGTTTCAGGATGGGCACCCTCCTCCATCACCGTCCCCCGATAACGCACACTGACCAGGCCGGCACTGCTGTCGACCACTTCAGCCTGCAAGTCAAGAATCTGCACCGCAGCGCCCCCCATATTGGGCAGCAGGTCCTGCGCCAGGGCCGGCGTACAGGCAGCACGCAAGGCGGCTTCATCACGGCGCGTATTGATATCCTGCAGTTCACGAAACAGGCCGTGCGGATCCTCTGACCAGGAGCCAGCGGACACCGGCGATGCCGCCGAGGCCTGCTGCTGCGCCCAGACCTCCCGCGCCGAGAAGTCGGGGGTGCGGCGGCGCATCAGCCACCAGGCGATACCACCGAGCACCAGCAAAAGTATAAACAGCGAGCCCATGCCTGAGCCTCCTCCCATCATGCCATAAGCGCCGTAGCCGCCTGCATGGCCACCCAGCATATAGCCGAGCAGGCCGCCTGCCGCAGCAGCGCCGGCGACCGTGCCCCAACCTGGGCGGCGAACCGGAGCGGGTGTTGCCGTGGGTGCGCCATAGGCAGGTGATGATGAGCCATACCGCAGCTTTTGGGCGACGTCGTCACGCTGCATACCCACCGCAGCGCCACCGCCTAAACGGCTGGAAGCGGAACGGCTGGAGTAGGCGCCGTACGAACTCGACGACCCACCTCCCCAGGAGCTATGGTAGCTGTGTGAAGAGCCCAGACGAGCTTGTGCAGGCAAACTCAGCAGCAAGCTGGTCACCAGCGCGAAAGCCAGCGTCATTTTTTCATGCTTGAACATCGATGATTCCTCATCCTCGGGCCAGATGAGCACTAGGATGGGGACGGCACTCAGGTTTTACAAGTTCGCCTCTGTATCATCCGCGTACGCAAGTGCTGCAAAAGCTCGGCGGGCAAGCGCTGAAAAAGCGGCAAAGCCCAGGCCTCCTCGGCTTCGACATGCCGACGATAGGCACTGGAAAAATCGCTCACCGCAGCCAGATCAAGCTGATGCCCCTGAGCGATCTGGGCCAGCTCCCTGTCGAGGGACTGCCACAGAGGCGCCAGCAGATCGTGTTCACGCAACAGCATCGATGCCTGCTCAGCAGACGATGCATCCACTTGCGCCAGGTGAAAAAACAGCTCGATCTCATCGCGGTGATGGAGGGGAGCCGCCTGATTGAAATAACGCCGGATCGCCTGCGCAGCCTCGACCGCCTCAGCGTCTGCCTCAGCGTCTGCCTCACCCGCGTGGCGCTGCAGATGCTCGGCCAGACGCTCGGTCATGCGGGTAAAACGACGCACTTGCTCATGACAGGCCAACCACAAGGCCAGCGCATCCTCCGCGGCCGGGTCGGGGCGACTCTGCATATCGATCGTTGACATCACTTGTTCACCGTAACGTCGCCTGACGTTTATCTCGCCGGCAGACACTGAAAAAACCTTCAACCGAGCAAGGATAGCATCATGCCCACCAATCAAGTGGTTCTCTCCGGTCATATCGGCAACACCCCCGAGCCACGCGTCACCGCACGCCAGGGGATATCCTGTACACGTCTGGCCCTGGGCCAAAATGAGGTCTATTGGGTCGATGGCGAGCGTCAGGAGCGCACGCACTGGTTTTATATCGTCTGCTATGGACGCCTCGCGGAAAGCATGGTGGAGCATCTGGAAAAAGGCGCCGGTGTCGTCGTCAGTGGCCGCCTCAGCACCCGCCCCTGGCATGACCGTGCCAGCGAGAAAGAGTCCATGGTCACCGAAGTCATCGCCCATAATATTGAGATCACCCGCTGGCCGCGCGACAAGAGCGAAGCCGGCGTAGCGATCGACAGCCCTGCCACGACAGAAGAGACGATGGAGGAGCAGCTATCCCCCATTCCCTTCTGAAATCTGCACATCCCTGTCACCAGAAGCGCAGGTTGTCATGGAAAACCTGCTAATCTGGTGGCAGGGATGAGTTTGGGAACCGCATGATCACGATGGGATGGCTGCGAAAGATAGGCTTGGGCATGGGTGTGCTCATTCTTGTTCTGGCACAGGCACAGGCCGAAGTTGAGCTGGATCATCGACTACAGCAGCTCTCCATCGTCGCCATGGGTGAGCGACTCGATGAAGACCATGGGCCCTTGCCTGTCAGTGCCGCCGTCGATGCCCCCGGATGGAGGCCGACGGCCCATCAAAGCCTGCTGTTGAGCCCGCAGCACAACAGCCGATGGTTCCATGTGCGTCTGTACAATCGGGACACCCTCTCTCTGCCCTGGGTCCTCGAAGCCTATGATGCCCATGGCGTCCATCAGCTGGACATGGTCCTGCTCGATGATCAGGGCCGCTGGATCACGGGACTCAACACCGCCCATTCGTGGACCTCAGCCCACCTTTTGGGGGGGCGCAATCCGGCCCTGGCCCTGGCCTTGCAAAGTCATCAGCACGCCGACCTCTATGTTCACTTCAAAAGCAGTGACACCCTCTACCACAGCATTCCCCTGCTGCTCTGGTCGACACAGGCCTTTGCCCAGCATATCCGCCACGAGGATATTCAATACGGACTTTACTACGGGGTCCTCGTCGCCCTGATCCTCTACAACCTTTTTCTCTTTCTGTCGCTACGAGACAGCGTTTTTGCCTGGTACGGCAGCTACGTCTTCTGCCTGCTGCTGTGGAATCTGATCCTGCGCGGCTACGCCCACACCCTGCTGGGACTGCCCAACCCGGCGCTGGACACCACCCTGCTGGCGATCTGGGTGCAGGTGGCCCTGCTGGTTTTCATCCGTTTCAGCCTGCGCTATCTCGACGTCGGCCCCGAGCAGCGCTCGGCTCGACGCGCCTGCTTCTGGCTGAGCCTGCTCTGTCTGCTCGACATCCTGCCCACACTCTACGGGGACCTGCTGCTCAGTTTTCAAATCGGACTGCCGCTGCTTTTGCTGTGCATCCCCATGTTTACCCTTCTGGCCTTGCAGGCCTGGCGCAAGGGACGACACGAAGCCCTTTTTTACCTGGTGTCCTGCGCCGTCCTGCTGATCGGCCTGTCTTTGCAACAAATGAGCTGGATGGGCTGGATAGAACATACCCTGCGCATCGATACGGTGCTGCAGCTCAGCTCGGTGCTGGCCATGCTCCTGCTCGGCTTAGGGCTGGCCTTGCGCCTGAAACCCCGGAACACCCTGGCCACGCAGCTCGCCGCCCCTGAAGCGATTCTGGCCGACAGTGAACTCGCCCGCTTGATACGCGAGCGTGATGATGAACTTGAACGATCCCGGCAAATGCTCACCCACCTGGGCATCACCGACGAGCTGACCGGCGCCTACAATCTTCGCCACTTCAGGGAGGTCTTGCGCCAGGAGTGCCATCGTCGGCGGCGTTCGAAACAAAGCCTCACCCTCTGCCTGATCAATCTCGACGACTTCTCCGGCTACAACGCCGAACAGGGCCGGACGGCGGGCGACGATGCCTTGGTGCAAGTAGCGGAGACCTTGCGCCGGCACCTGAGGCGCTCTGGCGACCGCCTTTTTCGCCTCGACGGGGACAATTTTGCGGCACTCCTTGAACTCGATAGTGGCCCGAAAAGCCGCGACTATGCGCAAACCCTGCGCCAAGCGATCCACGAATTGCAGCTGACCTATACCGGCAGCCCCGGCCATGTGCTCAGCGCCAGCTTCGGTGTCCTGCACCTCAGCGGCAACGCCTCGGCGATGGAGATGGAAGAGCTCTACGCGGCCACCGACGCCTTGCTCTACCTGGCCAAGGCGCGTGGTCGTGACTGCATCGAGGTGCAGTGGCGTTAGTGGGCAGCGGCCGCCAGCAGTTCCACCAGCATCTGCGCGCAGGCCAGGCTGTCTTCCAGAGGAAACATGTGCGCGCCGGCCTGCTCCCGATACGACAGGCCATGCCGACGCGCCAGGGTCTGAGCGTAGGAGCGCCGGGTGACCAGGCTTTGACGGCCACGGACGATGAAGCCTGGGACCTTGAGCCGGCCCCAGTAGCACATCCAGTCATAAGGCGTATGGCGAAAAAGCTCGACCTCGACGTCCGGGTCAAAACGCAGATGCCACTGAGCATCCTCGCGCCGTTCGATGGCGTGCTCAAAAAAAGCCGCAAAACTTGCCGGATCGAAGCCGGCGTAAAGAGGCTTGCTGGCAAAATAAGCACGCGCTGCATCACGATCCGGCCATACACGACGTCGGTGCACGCTGCGGCCGGCCGGGGTCAGGCGATCGATCTGACCCAGCCACTGCGCCATGGCGTAAAGACCGCTCGACGCCCCCATGATCAGGGGGGGATCGAGCATGACCAGCGACTGAAACAGCTCGGGACGGCGCCAGGCGGCGATAAAGGAGGCCACCGCGCCCATGGAGTGCCCGACCAGGTGCACCGGTGTGGTGGCGGTCGACTGCACATGGGCGATCAGCTCCTCGGCGAGCCGGCGCCAGGGACCCGGAGGATAGGCCGGATCATGGCCCAGTCTGTCGATGGCTGACCAGGTGTAGGAGGCGGCCTGCAGGACCTCTCCCACGGCCTGGTAAGATCCACCCGGTATACCGTTGGCATGGGCAAAAACGATGTGACCACTCACAACAGGCTCTCGATGGCAAAGCCATGCTCGCGCGCCTCAGCCTCATGAGCCGGGGCGATGATCGCCACCTGACGGGCCCGGCGCTCGTCCAAATACTGCTCGGCCACGCGCAGAATGTCCTCAGGGCCGACCTGCAAGAGCGCGGCGCGTACCTGTTCACGATAGGCCCTGTCGATGCTAAGGATGCGGCGCAAGGCGGAAGACATCACCTCTCCTGCCGGCGAGCCCGGCTTGTCCATATCAGCGATCGCAGGGAACAAGGCCTCCTCCACCTGCCGGACCGTCACGCCATCACGCAGCAGGGCGCGCCGCGCCTTGGCAAAATCGTCATAACTGCCTTGCAAGCGCGGATCCCGGTACGAGTAGAAGTACAAGATCCCCTCGGCGGAGCTTGCATGGGCGCCCCCCCCATAAGCACCACCTTGTTCACGCAGCGATCGATGCAGATAGGTGTTGCGCAAGATCGGCGCCAGCAGGCTCAGGGCATGGGCATCCGGATGCTTGGCATGGACCGTGGGAAAGGCCTCGACACAAAACTGCACCTGCGTTGGCGCCAGCCAGACCTGCCGTTGTGGCGAGGGGCGGCGCTGTGGCTGCACCTGCGGCAAGCGCCAGGGCTGACTGTGATCGTGCGCGCGCAAAGACAGATCCAGCGCTGGCCGATCTTTCGCCTCCCCGGCCCACAGCAGATGACGCGGCTGCTTGAGCAGGCTTTGATGGACTTCGTTCAGCTTGGCGATGGCTGCATCGATACGATCGGGGTCGCTACGCAGTCCTTCATAGAGCTGACGCATGAACAAGATCGACTCAGGCGCCCAACTGGCCGCCATCCAGGTCAGTTGCGCCGAGAACTCTTGCCCCGCCTGCACCTTGGCCAGCACATGACCGCTGGTGGCGGGTCGCGCTCTGACCGACTCGTACATCTGCTCGATGCACTCGCGCAGCCTTTGCCGCTCATCGAGACGCAACTGCTCAAACTGCTCGAACAGGATCTCGGTCAAAGCACCCTGGTGACGGGCCAGTGCCCGCCCTTCGATGACCATACAGGCATGCAGCGTATCGAGATTGTCGCGGGCACTGGCCAGGAAAGGCCCTGCCGAAATACCGCCGGTGTATGCATTCAGGCGCTGCTGCTGCTGCAGATAATCACGCGAACCGGCGCCGAGCTCACTGAGCAGGCTCATGTAAATGGACAGCCATGGACGCAGCTCGGCACTGAACTCAGGCATGGCGATCAGCAGCCTTTGATCGACGATACCATTGCTGGCCGCCGTACCGGTCAAGACCTGGAGTCCGCCAGGCCAGACCCGCTGCTCGAGTTCGGCCTCCGGGCTGGGACAGGCCGGAATATCGCTACGACGGATACACGGCAAGAGGTCGGCATCGTCCTTTTGTTCCTGACGCCGGCGCAAGGCCTCAGCGGCCTCGTCGATGGCAGCGGCAGCGCTGGCATCGAGTACAGCCGCTTTTTTATCCAGGAGCGCACGTTCTATCGCTTCGGCTCGCTGCGTGTACTGCGCATCAGCCCGCAAGGTCAGGCGCACCCGGTGCGGATTGTCGAGGAAGTGACGACGCAGCAGCTGCGGAATGTAGTCGGCAGCCTCACTGCGTCGACGCAGATCAGCCATGGCCGCGTCCATGTCGAGAAAAGGCAGGACATCGGCGTCTTGCAGGGCCGCCGGCAGGAGCTTGAGCATCAAGCCGAGGCCGTAAGGAAAACCGTCGCCACCGAGCAGGCGCGAACGAAACTCCATGCGATGCAGGGCCGCCTCGATACTGTCTCGATCGAAACCGGTTTGCGCGACCTTCTCGAGCACATCGAGGATCAAGGCTTCGATGGCCGCGGCATACTCAGGTTCGCTACCTTCAAGACCGGCGATGAAGACCAGCTCGCGCGACTCTTTCTGCAAACCACAAAGCTCCGAGGGCGCCAGGCCGAGCTCAGAGCTTTCCAGGGCGTAGCGCAAGGGCGCGGCCGCATGGCCGAGCAGCAGACGCGTCAGCAAGCTCATATCGAGATGATGGCTCATGTCGAAGCTGGACCCCAGCAGCCAGCCGAGGACGGTCGCGGACTTCTGGCTGAGATCGCTCTCCTGCACCGGATAGGCTTCTTCGACACGAACAGGCGCCGCATAACGCTGTTCATCGCGCCCAAAAACACGCTGGCCACGATCCGCATAGTCCTGCAAAACAGCCTGCATACGTTCTTGCAGGCGCTCGACCGGCAGCTGACCAAAGGTCATGAAAACGGCATTGCCGGGATGGTAGTGCTCGGCATGAAAACGCAGCAAATCCTGATGGGTCAGCTGCGGAATGCAGGCAGGGTCGCCGCCGCTGTTGTAGTGGTAGGTCGTGCTCGGAAACAGATAGCGGTTCATCGCTTCGTAAAAGAAGCTGCTGGCCGCGCTCATGGCGCCTTTCATTTCATTGAAAACCACCCCTTTGTGGACGAGCTGACGCTCTCCCGAGGGCAGGGTTTCCCACTCCACACGGATACCTTCCTGGGCAAAATCGAGAGGGTCCAGGCGGGGATGGAAAACGGCATCCATGTAAACGTCAAAGAGGTTGAAAAAATCCTGCTCATTTTGTGTGGCGAAAGGATAGGCCGTCCAATCACCTGCGGTGAACGCGTTCATGAAGGTGTTGAGCGAACGGCGATCCATCATGAAGAAAGGATCGCGCACAGGGAAACGCTCACTGCCACACAGGCTGGTGTGCTCGAGCACATGAGCGACACCGCTGGAGTCCATAGGCATGGTGCGAAAGCCGACCAGAAAGACGTGTTCGGGATGCTCACAGGCCAGGTGAATATGACGGGCACCGCTGACGACATGCTCATACTCCTGAAGCTCCAGCCCCAGGTGGGCAATACGCTGCCGCCGCAAACATTGAAAAGCAGGACTCATCATCACTCACACTCCGCTGCGCCGAATCGACCACTCGAGAGGGGGATTATGGGTGATAAAGCAGCGGGCGGCCAGTGCGTGGGACCAGAATCGCGTGTGGCTGGCGAGGACCTGTCGATCCTCGCCAGAACCTGCCTAGAACCTGCCTAGAACCTGATCCCGTATCCAAGCCCCCAGACCATGGGATCGATGCGCAAATGCGTCACGATGACATCACCTGGGGCACGGACCTGGGTGCCCGCCCAGAGCTTTTTAACATCGAAGTTCAGATAGCCATAGCTGCTCACGGGAATATCAAGGCCGGCTTGCAAGGCCGGCCCAAAGCTTTGCCGGGTGGTGTACAAACCGTTGGCAAAGCTACCCGCGTAGAAACGGGTGTAGTTGACCCCGGCCCCCAGATAAGGACGCACAAGCTGACTTTCAGGCAGGAAGTGGTACTGCAGCGTCAAAGTCGGGGGCAAGACGTCGACATGACCGAGCTGAGCACCGCCAAGATCGACCTTGTGACGCGAGGTGCCGAGGATCAGTTCAGTACCGAGGTGAGGATTGATGAAATAGGTAAAATCGACCTCAGGAATGACATCATTTTTGACATCAAGACCGGCTGAACGCAGATTGCTGTCATAGGTCCTGGTCAGCGGTACGACATCAAGAGCACGTATACGCACCTCCCAGTTCTCGGCATGAGCACCTAGCATCAAAGCTGACGTGGCCATCAAAGCGACAATTTTTTTCATCTTGCATACTCCTTAAACATAATTTCATGATGCATCAGGAGTGGGCTGAAAAAATTGCTGCAGATCAAATCAGCGCCGCGTTCTACCGGGTCCGCGGAAGCGCTCCGATCGTGTCACCCGGCCTTGCAAGCCAGAGGGTGGCCGGGCGCCCGTCGGCGCTGCTCAGTGATAGGTTTTCCAGAAAAACCAGGCGGTGGTTGCCGATGAGAATATGAGGATGATCATACGCAGGGTCGATTGTGGCATCCGTCGAGCCCACCAGGGCCCGACCAAGCCACCCAAAATAGCGCAAACGATCATAGGCAAAGCCAGTGTCCAACTGACGTGTCCGGTCAGGATAAAAATGATGCTGGCCATGAAGTTGATGATCGCTGAAAAAAGAGTTTTCAAACCATTCATGGTATGAATGTCATCAATACCAATAAAACTGAATACAGCCAATAACAGAATGCCCAGGCCACCACCAAAATAACCACCATAAAGGCTGATGCCCAACTGAGCAATTAAGATATGGTGTTTTTTGATCAGCCATCTATTTTTTAAAACATTGGATATTCTTTTTCCAGCCATAAAGATCAGCGTTGCAAAAAGCAGCAACCAGGGAATGATTTTTACAAAGAAAGATTCCGTCGTTGATAAGAGCAGGAAAGCTCCTGCCACCCCCCCCACCAGGCTGACCACCAACAAAGACATGATCCCCGGGATATGCGTTTCTTTTCGAATATCATGCCGGTAGGCCCAAGCACTGGACAAAGACCCCGGCAGCAGGGCTACCGTACTGCTGGCATTCGCCACGGTCGGCAAAATACCCATCCAGAGCAGAGCCGGAAATGTAAAAAAACTACCGCCCCCAGCCACCGAGTTGATCAAGCCGCCCAAAAAAGCAGCGCCCGCGGGAACTATCATGTGCAGTGCGTTCAAAACTCTATCTCTTATTCGTCGAGGTGGGCGTGTTGCGCCAAGGCTCGTGCCTCATAGAGGCGATGCATGATCGTCGCATCCTGCTCACCATAGCCTTTATCCATGGCCTGGCTGAACAGATCATGGGCCATTTGGTGGAGGGGACAGGGTACATCATAGGATGCAAACTGCTGTATGGCATAGCCAAGATCCTTCACCATTTGTCTTACCTTGACCCGCACTGCATAATTGCCTTGAATCATGAAGTTGGCTTCGCGCAGTCCGCGCTGCGAGAACGGCGCGGTCGAAGTGAGTATGGACATACGCTGGTCAATATTCATTTGTCCGGCATGAAGCAAGGCCACAATTTCTGCCATGGCAATATATTCAATGCCGAGTTTACCGTTGATGATCAGTTTTTCCGACATGCCATCGACGGCATCACCGGCGTGCCTGATGGTGCTTCCTATCGCATAGAGGACCGGCTCGACACAATTGATCACCTCCGTCGGCGAGCCGACGATAAAGACCAGGGTACGATTTTCTGCTTCAGGCAGGGAGCCCGACATCGGTGCCGAAACAAAGCTGATGCGCTGCGCCTTGAAGGCTTGCGCCAGCTTTTCAATATGGGTGGTCGAAAGTGTGGCGCACTCCATGGCGATGGCGCCCGGCTTCATCGCGTGAATGGCGCCACACTGCGGGTCGAGCCATATGGCCGCCGAGGCCTCGTCATCCCACACCATGGAGATGACGATATCGGCCTGTTCGGCGGCATCACGTGGCGAGGCCGCCAAGCTGGCTCCCAGGTCTAACAAGGGTGCGCATAGCCTGCTGTCCTCATTCCAGACTGTCAAGGCGTAGCCGGCCTCTAATAATGAGCGCGACATACGGAGTCCCATCGCGCCGGTGCCGATCATGGCAATTTTAAAACCTTGAAACGCAGTTCTTACTTCATACCTGCTCATATTCAATTCCTGATTTCAACCATCAACGATTCATGAACATTACGAGATAAATATATAAAAAAGCCCTTGCCAAGAGCCTTAAGTCATCATCAAGAACTGCCAATTTACAAGGCCACAGGCATTCCTGCACGTTAGATAAAATACATAATCGAGAGGATGCCGAGTTAGAATTTTTTTATTTTGCTTGATTTTTGTATTTTGTCATCATCATTTAATATTGATGGCGACTTTTTTGCTTGATCATGAATTGATTGCGGTCCGTTCATCCCCAATCCTACTGGGGCGCATCGCCGCCCCCGCTCAGACTCAGGACAACTCCACCAAAGGCCAGCGTGGCCGCAGGCTGAGACCCAGCGCATCGGCTTGACCACGCAACAGACGCAGACAGCCGGCATAGGCGATCATGGCACCATTGTCGGTGCACAGGGCTGTCGGGGGATAGACCACACGCCAGTCCTTGCACGCCGCCAGCTCACGACGCAAGCGGGCGTTGGCCGCGACGCCACCGGCGAGCACCAGCGTGCTCAGCCCTGTCGCAGCAACAGCACGCTGGCATTTACGCACCAGCGTCTGGACCACGGCACGCTCAAAGCTGGCACAGATATCAGCATCCCGCTGTGGACTACGCTCGACCTCTTCGATGACCTTGCGTACCGCTGTTTTCAAACCAGAAAAACTGAAATCCAGTCCAGGTCGATCGAGCATGGGTTGTGGAAAATCGTAAGCTCTATCGTTGCCCCTGGTCGCCCAGTGCGCGACCGCCGGGCCTCCGGGGTAATCCAGTCCCAGCATTTTAGCCACCTTGTCAAAGGCTTCACCAACCGCATCGTCGATCGACTCACCGAGCAACTCGTAGTGGCCGAGCGCACTGACGCGCAGCAGTTGGGTGTGGCCTCCGGACACAAGCAGGCATAAGAAGGGCAGTTCAACGCTGGCATCGCCCATCAGTGGCATCAGCAGATGACCCTCAAGGTGATGGATGCCCAAGGCCGGTACCTGCCAGGCGTAAGCCAGCGCTCGTCCCGTCATCGCCCCCACCATCAGCGCTCCGGCCAGGCCTGGACCACGCGTATAGGCCACCGCATCCGGCCGCTCCACGCCACATTCGGCGAGAAGCTCCTCGAGCAGAGGCAGCAGGTAGCGGACGTGGTCACGCGAAGCCAGTTCGGGCACCACCCCGCCATAATCACGGTGCAGGGCAATCTGACTATGTAGACGCTGAGCGAGCAGGCCGTGCTCGCTGTCATAGACAGCCAGCCCTGTTTCATCGCAGGACGTCTCGATACCAAGTACGCGCACAGCACCTCCACCGTTCTCTATGCCTGGCCCCGGCTTCATGGCCGGCCCGGGCCAAGAATACCCTGCGCCATCGCCAGGCGCAAAGCGACAGGGGCGCTGCCCAGCCAGGCAAGGGCTCGAGGCGAAGCGACGATCGCCCGCATGGTGACGAGATGCCTCTTGCATCTTGACAGCAACAGGCATAAAATCTGCGACCCTTGGGCTCCTCTGGGCCTATCCATCCATTTGAACAGGTGTTGTGTATGCCCGCTGTGAAGGTGAAGGAAGGCGAACCGTTCGACGTTGCTCTACGTCGTTTCAAGCGTTCATGCGAAAAGGCCGGCGTACTCGCTGAAGTGCGCAAGCGCGAGTTTTATGAAAAGCCGACTCAAGAACGCAAGCGCAAGCAAGCTGCTGCTGTCAAGCGTCATGCCAAGAAAGTAGCACGCGAAGCCGTTCGCACGCAGCGTCTCTACTGATCCTAAGCCCGGATCGAGGATAGCCACATGTCGGCCACCCGGTCTGCTGTCAGCGCCGCCATCAAGGCGGCCATGAAGGCACAGGATAAAGTTCGCCTCGACGCTTTGCGTCTGCTCAGCGCTGCTTTCAAGCAAGTGGAAGTCGACGAACGCATCGAGCTCGACGAGGCGCGCGCGCTCGCCATCATCGACAAACAGGCCAAGCAAAGGCGCGAGTCGATCGCCGCCTACCGCCAGGCCGGTCGCGAAGATCTCGCCGGTCGCGAAGAAGCTGAATTGCAGGTTTTTCTCGAGTTCATGCCCGCGGCCATGGACGATGCGCAGATCGATCACTTGATCAACACGGCTATCGCCGAAACCGGAGCTGCCACAGCACGTGATATGAGTCGGGTTCTCAATGTTTTGCGCCCCTTGCTCGCAGGACGCGCCGACATGGCCTCCGTATCGCAGCGGGTCAAACAACGCCTGAGCTGAGCGCGGCGGCGACATGAGCTCGCGCATCCCGCAGGACTTCATCGATCGCGTCATCGAACGCACCGATATCGTCGATCTCATCGATCAGCGTGTCAAACTGAAAGTCAGCGGCCGCAACTACTCCGCCTGCTGCCCTTTTCACCAGGAACGCACACCGTCGTTCACCGTCTCCCGGGAAAAGCAGTTCTACTACTGCTTCGGCTGCGGCGCCTCAGGCAATGCCATCAGCTTCCTCATGGAGTACGAGCACCAAGCCTTTATCGACGCTCTCCGTCAGCTCGCCACGAACCTCGGCATGGAACTGCCGCGTGGCGAGGCCGGTGAGGCCCGGCGCCAGGAAAGCAGTCCGCTCTATGCCGCCATGGAAGCCGCCAGCCTGTTCTATCGCCAGCAATTGCGCCAGCATCCGCAGCGCACGCGCGCCGTCGACTACCTCAAGCAACGCGGCCTCAGTGGCGACATTGCCCGTGACTACGGCCTTGGTTATGCCCCCCCCGGATGGGATCACCTGGCCCGGCAGGACTGGAGCCCGGAACTGAAGCAGGCCCTGATCGACTGCGGTCTCATTTTGCCGCGCAAATCCGGTCCCGGTTACTACGACGCGATGCGTGACCGCATCATCTTTCCCATCCGTGACGCACGTGGCCGCTGCATCGCACTGGGCGGACGGGTCCTCAACAAGGACGACAAGCCCAAATACCTCAACTCGCCGGAGTCCGAGATCTTTCACAAAGGCCGGGAGCTGTACGGTCTCTACGAAGCCCGCCAACATGGCAAGCTCAAGCGCGTGCTGGTGGTCGAAGGCTATATGGATGTCATCGCCCTGGCCCAGTACGACCTGCGCCTGGCGGTTGCCACCTTGGGCACCGCCACCTCCAGCACCCATGTCGAAAGACTGCTACGGCAAAGCGATGAGCTGATCTTCTGTTTCGACGGCGATGAAGCCGGCCGACGCGCCGCCTGGAAAGCCTTGCAGGCCTGTCTGTCATTGCTGCAGGACGGCAAGCGCATCGCCTTCATGTTCCTGGCGCAGGGCGAAGACCCTGACAGCCTGGTGCGCAAGACAGGCGCTGCCGGTTTTGCCCAAGCGATGGAGCAAGCGCAGGGACTGGCCGATTTTCTTTTCGCCCACCAAAGCGCCGACTTGCAACTGCAGAGACTGGAGGACAAAGCCCAGCTGGCGCAACGTATGGGGAGCCTGATTGCGCAGATACCGGCCTCGGTCTATCGCCAGCTGATCGAGCAGCGTCTGCAGGAAATCACCGGCATAGCAGCCACCGCCGCCCTCCCCGCGCCGCCTGCACCGGTTGCTGACACCCCCCAGAAGCCGCGCTTTCTACGCCCGGCCCGACGGCCTGCGGCAAGCGCCTCCACGGCACTTTGTGACAAGGCGCTGCGCCTGCTCATGCTCGATCCACAACTGGCCAACAAGCTGCATCCACCCGAGCTCGACGCCTGCCAGCTGGAACACTGGCCGCTGCTACGCGACGTTCTCGCCATGCTGCGCCGTCATCCCCACATGAGCACAGCCAGTCTGCTCGGCGCCTGGCACGGCAGCAGCGAAGGCGAGGATCTAGCCGCCCTGGCAGCCCAGGAGTTCCTGCTGACACCGAGCATGGCGGCCGGCGAAATCGACGACATCGACCGCGCCCTCAAGCTGGCCGATTGTGAATATCGCCTGAAGCAGCTGACCGAAGCCATACAGGAGCAGCCCAGCCGTGAGCGTCTGCAGCAACAATTGCAACTACGCCATGAAATTGAAAATTTACGCCGACAACGAGGAGCCAGCCACTGAATCGCCGCCTCCAACTTTCCAAAATTGGACAAAATCGCTATAATCGAACGTTAGCCTGCGCATATCCTGGAACCCCATCTCGATGAGCCACTCGAATCACGACAAGCAGACCTCCCAACTTCAGGAACTCGTCGCCCGCGGCAAAGAACAGGGTTACCTGACTTACGCCGAGGTCAACGACCATCTCCCCGAATCGGTCACGGACAGCGACCAGATCGACGACATCATCCAGATGCTCAAGGATCTCGGCATTCCCGTCCACGAACGCGCACCCAGCCCCGAGGACATGCTCGGCGAAGACGCGGCCGAGGTCATCGACGACGAGGTTGCCGCTGAGGAAGCCGCGGCGGTCCTGGCCGCTGTAGAAAGCGAGCCGCACCGCACCACCGATCCTGTGCGCATGTACATGCGTGAGATGGGCACCGTCGAACTTCTCAATCGCGAAGGCGAAATTGCCATCGCCAAGCGCATTGAAGAAGGGATACGTGAAGTCTTGCGCAGTGTCGCGCTGTGGCCGGGTTGTGTCGATCTGGTCCTCAGTGAGTACGACGCAGCCCTGGCCGGAGAAAAGCGCCTGACCGATGTCATCAGCGGCTATCTTGACCCCAATGACGATGGCGCCGCTGGCGAGGTCGATCAGCTGCCCCTGCCTGCGGCCGCCAAAGCGGCCACGGCGGATCTCGAAGAAGACCTTGAGGAAGAAGAAGCGACGAGCGACGATACGGAAGACGAGGATCCCGCCTCATCGCTGGATCCGGTCCTGGCCGGTGAACGCTTTGAAGCCTTGCGCAAGCAGCTGAGCAAGACCCAGGCCTCGATACGCCGCAACGGTCGCAATGCCGCGGCGGCCAGCAAGAACCTCGAAGAGCTGGCCGATCTCTTTATGATCTTCAAGCTGACCCCGCGCATCTTCGACAGCCTGATCGAGGAAATACGCTCGGTGCTCGATGAAGTGCGCCTCCAGGAAAAGACCATCATGCATATCTGCATCAAGCGGGTACGCATGGATCGTCGACAATTCATCGAACTGTTTCCCGGTCATGAGACCGACCTGTCCTGGGTCGAAGAACAACGCAACAGCAATCGCCCCTGGGCGGCCGCTCTCGATCAGTACGGCCCGGAAATTCTGCGCGCCCAGCGGCGCCTGCATGATCTGGCCAGCGACCTCAACCTGACCGTACGCGACATCAAGACCATCAACAAGTCCCTGTCGGTGGGTGAAGCCAAGGCGCGCAAGGCCAAAAAAGAAATGGTCGAGGCCAATCTGCGTCTGGTCATTTCCATCGCCAAGAAATACACCAACCGCGGACTCCAGTTTCTCGACCTCATCCAGGAAGGCAACATCGGCCTGATGAAAGCCGTCGACAAATTTGAATACCGTCGTGGCTACAAGTTCTCGACCTATGCCACCTGGTGGATACGTCAGGCCATCACCCGCTCCATCGCGGACCAGGCCCGTACCATACGTATTCCTGTGCATATGATCGAGACCATCAACAAGCTCAATCGCATCTCGCGCAAGATGCTGCAGGAAATGGGACGCGAACCCACGCCTGAGGAACTGGGTCGTGAGATGGACATGCCTGAGGACAAGGTGCGTCGTGTTCTCAAGATCTCCAAAGAGCCCATTTCCATGGAAACGCCCATCGGTGATGACGAAGACTCGCATCTGGGCGATTTTATCGAAGACACGACGATGATCTCGCCGGTCGACTCGGCGACCGCCGAGGGCCTGCGCGAGGCGACGCGTGAGGTGCTGGCCAACCTGACTGCACGTGAAGCCAAGGTTTTGCGCATGCGTTTTGGCATCGACATGAACACCGATCATACCCTGGAGGAAGTCGGCAAGCAGTTTGACGTCACCCGCGAGCGCATTCGCCAGATCGAAGCCAAAGCGCTGCGCAAACTGCGCCACCCCTCACGGTCTGAGCACCTGCGCTCATTTCTTGATAATGAGTAAAAACCTACCCAGCGATCGGAAATAGTGTAAAATCCCGCCGCCGTACGCGGTGATGCTGTAAAACGGGCCTCTAGCTCATGCTTGGTTAGAGCAGCGGACTTAAAGCTGAAACCTCCTAAGGCCTGTACAGGTACGGAGGATTCAGGATGGGTTGCCTGGGGGTAAGTTGACTCTGCGCCCAGGTAGAACTGCTCAAATTCGGGGAACCCTCTGCCAGATGGCGTGGCAATCCCGAGCGAAGCTCCTGGACACAGGAGAACGTGTAGAGACTGTACGGGCAGGTCGTAAAGACAAGAGACAGTCCAGACTCCAAACCCGAAAGGGGTGGCGAAAGCCATAGTGGGTAAGCATAATCCGTTGGTGCTGGGTTCGACTCCCAGGGGGCCCACCATATACAAGGGCTCGGATAGTCTCCGGGCCCTTTTTCTTGCCTGAAATCCCCTCGCCACGCGGGGTTCCGGCCACCTGTGCTGCGGGCGGCATGCTGCCGAAATCGGCCACTTTCTCTGCCAGAGCCGTCTCTATTCTCCGTTGGTTGTGTACGTCAAGTTGTGCAAATTCATTTTTGTATGAGAGAGGATTTCATCAGGCCACCTGCCTGAGCTGTTCGCGGCGATGCTCTTTCAGAAGCTCCATATT
>JAJZHK010000048.1 GCA_021804565.1 Pseudomonadota bacterium
CGCGCCAGCGGTGAGGGCGTCACTGATCAGGTCCTGGTCGGTCTGCGGCAAGAGCACGACGACCGGCAGGTCGCGTCCAAGTTTGCGGACCTCGGCAAAGACGTCATCCAGCGTACAGCCTTCCAGTTGTTCATCGACGAGCAGGATGTCATTGGGCGGGGTATCGGGGATCAGATGCTCGCGCAGCTCTTCCCAGTCCGACAATTGGTTGGTGCGCGTACGCACACCCTCATTTTTGAGGGTGCGTTCGATCTGCATGGCATCTTCGCTCGATGCGGTGGCTATAAGCAGTCTGAGGGTTTCACGCTTATCGGGCTGCATGCAAGAAATATACCTGAGGCTAGTATAAACATAATTTTACGATGACCATTATGCAATGAGCACGCCTGTGAACTCAACCTTAACAGGTCACAGGCTGGACCAGATGGAATCAAAATTTTCTTCCGCCGGCGGCGTCTTGTTCGGTTTGTTGTTCTTGTGCGCACCGAGCTCAAACTGACAGAAGCTGGGTGTAGATCGTAGCATACGTCCAAGCTCCTGGGTCTGCTCTTCGCCATGCAGGCGCAATTGAATACGGGCGCCTGAGCGAAAGATCAGATTGGGCAGTATGATCGTGGCTGGACGTTGAATGCTGCTCATCTCGGGAATCAGAAATGCGCGCAAGAACTCCCCCTGTTCGGTGTTGGGGCGCAGCAAACGGGCGCCACAGGGCAGCACCTGCGGGGCCAGTATCTCGACGCCCAGAAAAGCGCCCGCACCGGGCAGTTGCTGCAACCAGCGTATGGCGCCTAAAGAGGCATGCTGCTGGTTGGCTTCACTGAGGCCGATCAGCTCGCCGGTGCGCACCGAGGTCGGCATCGTGGTGTCCCAGCGCAGGCCATAACCGCCGGGGCTGGTGTTGACGATCTGGCAGGCGTACTTGCGGTAGGCCGGTCCTGACTCGGCGCTTTTGCCGGTGAACTCGATCTCGGCCAGCTGGCCCTCGGCATTGGTCTCGCCAAAGTAGTGGCCACTACCCCAGGGATCGATGGCAATTTGCGCGCTATGCAGCCGGTCCTTGAAGTCCTCAAGTAGCGAAGTGCTGTCCTGGCCGCGCTGCAAGCTGGCTTCAAACTCGGTTTCATGCGCCAAAAAGTAGTGGGTGGCGCTCATGCCTACGCTCAGCATGAGCTGGCCGGCACTGCCGATACGCTTGAAGCCACGCTCACTGAGATCACCCCAGGCATGGATCAGATGACGCAGCAGATCATGGCTGAGCTGCTTGTGGTGCGTGACCCGCAACTGGGCTGCCGTTTGCGTCAGCGTGTCCTGCAGATGTCCGACCAGGCCCTCACACGACAGCACCCACAGCTCGCCGTGCCCCTGGCGCCGGCGTTGGGTCGGCGGAGCATCGAGCGCAGGCTCAAAAAAATGCAGGCCACTGAGTCCATCGTCGGGCTGGATGTGGACCAGCGCGGTCCACTCCTCACTGGCGATATAGGTCTGCATGATGTCGCTCTGGCGCATCTGCTGGGCTCGGCAGGTGGCCATCAGCAGGGCGCGCAGGTAGGCGTCGCCTATGGTGCTGTCGGCGACATGCTGGCGGGTCGGGTCGTTGATGCGGATACTGGCCAGTCCGGTCTGCTCCGATAGGACGTAGAGCGCGTGCAGTTCTTGCCAGGCCTGTGGGGTCGGTCCCAGGTAGAGCTGCATGCAGCGGACCAGGGTCGTGCTGAGGTCGGAGATCGCTCGGTGGCAGGCCAGCGCCAGCAGGCGCTGCGATTCGGGGTCCTGTCGCCGGGGCAAAAGGTCGGCGCAGACTGACTTGTAGCCGGTCGCCAGGTGGTTTTGCATGGCCTGGGCGAGGGTGGCGACCTTGCTCGCTTTCTCCGGCAGACTGACCGGCAAGCCAAGATAGTGGCGTGCCAGGGCGTCACAGAGGAAGTAAACCGTCGGGCGCAAAGCTTCGAGCATGCCCAGGCGGCTGCGGGCATCGGTCTGTAGGCGATTGAGCTCTTGCAGGGTTTGATAGATGCGCCGAGAGCTTTCGCCGACATTGACCTTGGGCAGGGCCATCGTCCATTCGTGCAGACGTGCCGGGTGGGCCTGAACCAAGGTCAGGCGCTGCAGGTCTCGTTGCGGCAAGCGGGCTTGCAAGATGGCTTCGAAACGCATGGTACTCTTTCCTGGTATCCCGACTTGCACATGTCCAGCTCAATATACATTGAGCATGGTGGGCTATGCAAAAATTGCAAACTTTTCAATGCTTATAACAGGCATCCAGAAAGTCCTGCAGGTTCTGTCCACGAAACTTGCGACGATGAACCAGGATCAGAAACTGGCGGCGCAAGCTGCTCAGGGGTGTCTTCAGCTCGACCAGCTGGCCACCGGCGAGGGCCTGCTCGACACTCAGGCGCGACAGGCAGCTGATGCCGTAGCCGGTTTGCACCATGCAGCGTATGGCTTCGGTATGCGCCAGCTCCATCGCCAGATTCAGGGTGGGCAGGGCGGTCAGCACGAGATGATCAAAGACTTCACGGGTGCCAGAGCCGGGTTCGCGCAAGATCCAGTCGGCGCGGGCCAGCTCCTCCAGACTCACCTGCTCTTGCTGCGCCAGGGCATGGCTGGCACCGGCAAAGATGACCAGCTCGTCCTCACGCCAGGGTATGACCTCGATCTCGGGGTCATGGCAGTAGCCTTCGATGAAGCCGATATCGAGTTGAAACTTCAGCAGCTGCTCGATGATATGGCGCGAGTTGCCGACATCCAGGCTGAGTCTGAGCCCGGGGCGACGGCGCAGGTGTTCCCCCATCAGCATGGGAATCAGGTAGCTGCCCAAGGTGAGGCTGGCCCCCAGTCGCAAGAGGCCGCCCGTTGCGTGTTCGGCGTAGGCCTGACGCTCCATCTCTTCGCAGCGCGAGAGGATGTCGAGCGCCTGCGGCAAGAGCAGGCGCCCCGAGTCATTGATCTGCACGCGGCGACCGACGCGGTCGAAGAGCTTGCACTCGAGCTGCCGCTCGAGGTCGGCGAGGGCCATCGAGGTGGCTGACTGGGTCAGGTGCAGTCGTACCGAGGCGGCTTGTACACTGCCCTCCTGGGCGATGGCGACGAAGACTTCGAGCTGCTTGATGGTCATGCGCATACTTGTTGTCCCTGTCCTCTCCCGGCATCATGGGCGTCCATCAGGGATGTAGAGCCTTCATGACGCCTATCGACTTTCTCGGCTATGTAGCCGCCACGCTGACCACGGTGGCCTTCATTCCGCAGGCCTGGCGGGTGCATCGCACCCGGCGCACCGAGGACCTGTCTTTGCCCATGTTCGCCCTGTTTACCCTGGGCATCGCACTCTGGCTGGCTTTTGGTTACTGCCTGCACAGCGGGCCGGTCATCTACTCGAACAGCCTGACCCTGCTGCTGGCCGGCTATATCCTGTGGATGAAGTTGCGTCTGCGGCGTCCGTGAGGCAGGCCGCTTCCGCTTACGAGGACGCGGCCTGCCAGGTCCCCAGGGCGCTGCCCATCCTGACGCTGCAGCCGGCGCTCAGGGTCGGCGCCCATGCGGCGGCATGTTCAGGGAGCAGGATGATGGCCGTTGAACCGAGCAGAAAGCGACCCATCTCGGCGCCGCGTTCGAGCTCGATGTGCGGGGCGCGATCCTGATAGTAAAAAGTTTGCGGGCGGCGGCCGCGTGGTGTCACCAGACCTGACCAGACGGTTTCTATGCTGGCGACGATCATGGCGCCGACCAGGATGAGCGCCATAGGACCGGCCGCGGTCTCAAAGATGCACACCAGCCGCTCATTACGTGCGAACAGACGTGCCACTTCCCGGGTGGTGGCGGCATTGACGGAAAAAAGGTCGCCAGGAATGTGGATCATGCGTCGCAGGGTGCCGGCGAGCGGCATATGCACGCGGTGGTAGTCGCGCGGTGACAGATAGATGGTGGCGAAGAGGCCGTTGCTGAACGACTGTGCCAGCTGCGCGTCGCCGCCGATGAGTTCGAGCAGGGAGAAGGAGCGGCCTTTGGCCTGCAGCAGGAGCTCCCCCTGCAGCCGGCCTATCTGCGAGATGCAGCCGTCCGCCGGGCAGCAGATGGCGTGCTCATCCGCCGGCAGAGCGCGTGCACCGGGTTTGAGGGCGCGGGTAAAAAAATCATTGAAGCTGAGGTAGCTGTTGGGGTCTTCACGCTCGGCCTCGCTCATGTCGACGTCATAGCTGCGTATGAACTGGCGTATCAGCGGCTCACGCAGCCAGGCCTGGCGGCTGGATGCCAGCCAGCCAACACAGCGGGAGATCAGGTGTTGCGGCAAAAAATACTGTAAAAGAGCAAAAAGCTGGTCTTGCACGGGTCAGTCTCGTGGTGGCTTGGAGGTGTCGATCGGGGTGTGGCGATGGTTGCCCCACTCACTCCAGGAGCCGGCATAGGCGCGCAGGCGAGGAAAGCCGAGCAGGCGGCCGATCAGCCAAGTGAGGCCGGAGCGATGATGGGTGTGGCAGTGGGTGACGATGTCCTTGTCGGCGCGGATGCCCAGTGCAGCGAGCTCGGCACGCAGTTCCTCCAGCGGACGCAGGCGCAGACCGCGGTTGCGATCCATGGCGCGTGTCCACTCGTAGTTGATCGCGCCGGGTATATGCCCTGAACGCTGGGCAAACTGACGCAGGCCGTGGTACTCCTCCGGCGAACGGGCATCCCAGACGACAAGGTCCGTATCCTCGCGCTCGAGCGCCTCGAGCAGGTCGTCGAGGACAGCGACATGGCGGTGATCCCATGCGTAATCCTGGCTGCCGGGAGCGTGACTGCGTGGTGCATTCAGGGTCGATTCGGTGGGCAGTCCCGCTTGCATCCAGGCCACCAGGCCCCCGTTGAGGTAGGACCAGCGCTGGTGGCCGGCGATTTCCAGGGTCCATAGAAAACGTCCTGCCCAGCCGCCTCCTTCATCGTCATAGGCGACGACATGGAGCTCAGGGTGCAGGCCCAGCCAGGTCAGCAGCTCGTTCAGGCGTGTCGCATCGGGCAGGTGACCGGTCGCCGGGGCCTGGCCATGCACCAGCGCCTGGAAAGGAACGAAGACGGCGCCGGGCAGGTGAGCCTCCTGATGGACCGCCTGCTTGCTGAGGTCGACGATCAGCAGCCGCGGATCACCGAGCAGCGGCAGCAACTGCTCAGGTTCAAGGAGATGAGGCAGGTCGAGCATGATGGCGGGCTCCGGTCGGGATGACTATTCCTGGGCCTGCGCACGTGCGGCGCGCAGGGCAGCGATGATTTGCTGTGCCGTTTGCAGTGATTGTCGCACAGCCTTGCGGGTGCTGTCGCCTAGCTCGCTGCCCTGGGCGTCGGCGATCAGGATGGCGAGGGCCTGCTCGCCATTGTTCAGGCTACCGATCAGCGCCGGCCGCTGCAGCGACTGCCGCAGCGCTTCGGGGAGGTGGGGCTCATAGCGTGCCTGGGTGTCGTGATCGAGTACGAGCAGACTGGTCTTGCTGGCCAGTGAGGCCAGCAGTGGGTAGTCATGAACCTGCAGCTTGAGGGGTGGCAAGGGCGCATCAGGCGGCCAGCCGTGACTGACCAGGGTACGCAGCTTTTGGCGATCGGCTGAGAAGATCAGCAGGGCCAGGCGCGTGCAGCCGGCGTTCAGCCATAGCCGCATCAGGGTCTGCAGCAAGCCATTGAGATGGGTTTGCTGCGCCAGCTCTGTCTGCAGCTGGGTGAGTTTTTGAGCGGCGCTGGGTGCTGCTGCGCTCACGGCAGGGGCAAGCCGTGGGCACCAGTATGGGAGGCTGAGGCGTCTTTGTGCAGCCGGGGCTGAGCTCCAGAGCAGGCTGCCGGCCAGGCCCGGGCCGAACTCGGTCTGTTCGGCAAGGTGGAGGAGCTGGTCGCGGGCCTGGATCCATAACTGCTCGCCAGAACGGCGAAACAGGGCGGCAAACAGGCGCAGGCGGGAGCCCATCCAGGACCCCTGATGGACGATGGTGGCGGCCAAGTCATTGGCGTGCAGAATCCAGGAACCGGCACGACTGCTGTGCTGCCGGATCGTGTTCATGTCGCCATGCACCATGGCCAGATAGTCGCGTGCGCTCGGCTGCATGCCGGGCTCACAAGCACTCAGTAAGAGCTCCAGCGGCGTGATTCTGGCGTGCAGCTGACGCGCCAGCTGGTTCAAGGGAGCGCCATAGTGCTCGTGTTCCAGGCTGGCGACCTGGCGCCGGCTGTTGAGGAGCAGACCCAGTTGGGCGAAGTCCTCGGCATGATGAAAGCTGAGCAGCCAGAGCAGCTGGTTGTAGAGCAGGGCGCCTAGCCAGACCGCATCGACCTGTCTTTGTCCCTGATCGATCGCCCAGCGCCGTGCCAGTTCCGCGGCATAGACGCTTTGGCCGAGCAGTTGCCGATGCGGCGCGTGACGGGCTTCCAGACGCTCATAGACGGGCAGGCCGCGCAGCAGCGATTCGAGCTGGCTCTTGCCGAGGATCTGCAGGCACTGCTCGAGGCTTTGCGGGGTTTGCGGGCGCCGCGCCTGAGCCGCGCGCACCATGGCGGCGCGCACCACATGATGCACCGCCACCGGGTCGCGAGCCATCGACTGGACGAGCGCCGCGGTCGACAGGTCGTCGGCGTCGAGCAGAGCCAGATGGCGCTCGCGGTCAGCTGACCACAAGGGGAGCGCCGGCTCGATCAGTGAGGCGATATCCAGTCCGGGCACTACTAAATCCTGCTGAGAGAGGCTACAGCAGTGTAGACCAGGGCCCTGCCGGCGGCCATACTGGAGCCTGTATTTTGCCGGGAGTTCTGCCATGCGCCAGCTTTACCCTGAGATCACGCCCTACCAGGAGTTCATGCTGCCTGTCGGTGATGGGCATGAACTCTACGTCGAGTGCTCAGGGAACCCCGCTGGACTGCCCGTGCTGTTTTTGCACGGCGGCCCGGGCGGCGGTACACAGCCCTGGCAGCGGCGCTTTTTTGATCCCAGGCGCTACCGCATCGTGCTCTTCGATCAGCGCGGCTGTGGGCGCAGTACCCCTCACGCCAGTCTCGAGCACAACACGACCTGGCATCTGGTCGATGATATCGAGCGCCTGCGTCAGCATCTGGGCATCGAGGCGTGGGTGGTTTTTGGCGGGTCCTGGGGCTCGACCTTGGCGCTGGCCTACGCGCAAAGCTATCCACGCCAGGTTCTGCATCTTATCCTGCGCGGCATATTTCTCTGTCGACGCGCCGATATACACTGGTTCTACCAGGAGGGTGCCAGTCGCATTTTTCCTGAGCCTTGGGCGGATTTTCTGCACCCTATCCCGGTTGCGGAGCGCGACGATCTGCTCAGCGCTTACCATCGCCGGCTGACCGGCCCGGATGAGCTGATGCGTATGGCTTGTGCCAAGGCTTGGTCGATCTGGGAGGGCAGCTGCTCAACTTTGCTGGCGCAGGCGTCGACCCTCGAGCATTTTGCCGATCCGCGTGTGGCCCTGGCGATGGCGCGCATCGAGGCCCACTACTTTGTCCATGACAGTTTTCTCGCCGACCGGCCGCTGCTCGCCGGCATGCCGGCGCTGGCCGACATCCCCGGGCATATCATCCATGGCCGCTACGATATGGTCTGTCCGCTCGACAATGCCCTCGCCCTGCACGCGGCTTGGCCGGGCTCGCTGCTGCAGATCATCCGCCCTGCCGGACATGCCGCCAGTGAGCCGGGCATCATCGACGCCCTGGTCCGCGCCACCGATCAGGTGGCGCATCAGTGGCGTTGAGAGGGTGAGAATTTTTTGCACCTACTCTTGAATTCATGACGGCTAGCCCCATTTCGTGATCAACCGCAGCGATAGACGTTGCGGAGCTGCCTTCGTCTTGCTCAATATGAGTTCGAAGGTGGAATTGAAACCTGTATGGATAAAGATGGGAGTGATCACAGATGAAGATGCGTCCCCTGCATGATCGCGTCGTCATTCGTCGCGTTGAGGAAGAAGCCAAGACTGCCGGTGGCATCTTGTTGCCTGGTAGCGCTGCCGAAAAGCCTTCCCAGGGTGAAGTTATCTCCGTGGGCAAAGGTATACGCCTGGAAAACGGTGAACTGCGTCCCCTGGATGTCAAGGCAGGCGACCGCGTTCTGTTTGGCCAGTATGCCGGCTCGACAGTGAAGATCGATGGTCAGGAATACCTGATCATGAAGGAAAGCGAGATTTTTGCGGTGCTCGAGGCCTGAGGCCACGAGTTCCCCACTGGATAGATGAGGTTCTCAGAAATGGCAGCAAAAGATGTGAAGTTTGGTGACAGCGCCCGCGCCAAGATGATCGCTGGCGTCAACGTCCTCGCCGACGCAGTCAAGGTGACCCTGGGTCCCAAGGGTCGTAATGTCGTCATCGACAAGTCCTTCGGTTCGCCCGCCATCACCAAAGACGGTGTGAGCGTCGCCAAGGAAATCCAGCTCAAGGACAAGTTCGAGAACATGGGTGCGCAGCTGGTCCGGGAAGTGGCTTCCAAGACCGCTGATGTGGCCGGTGATGGCACCACCACGGCGACCGTGCTGGCCCAGTCCATCCTCAATGAAGGGATGAAGGCTGTCGCCGCCGGCATGAACCCCATGGACCTCAAGCGTGGTATCGACAAGGCTGCCCTGTGCGCCGTCGAAGCCATCAAGGCTGCTGCAACGCCTTGCAAAAACGCCAAGGAAATCGCCCAGGTGGGCTCGATTTCGGCCAACTCCGACACCAGCATCGGCGATCGCATCGCTGAAGCCATGGACAAGGTTGGCAAAGAAGGCGTGATCACCGTTGAAGAAGGCAGTGGTTTTGAAGACACCCTCGACGTGGTCGAAGGCATGCAGTTCGATCGCGGCTACATCAGCCCCTACTTTGCCAACAAGCAGGACACGATGACCGCCGAGCTCGACAACCCCTACATCCTCCTGGTCGACAAGAAGATCTCCAATGTCCGTGAGATGATCCCGGCTCTGGAAGCGGTCGCCAAGTCGGGCAAGCCGCTCCTGCTGGTGGCCGAAGACGTCGAAGGCGAAGCTCTGGCCACCCTGGTGGTGAACAGCATGCGCGGTGTGGTCAAGCTGTGTGCCGTCAAGGCGCCAGGTTTTGGCGACCGTCGCAAGGCCATGCTGCAGGACATCGCGGTGCTCACCGGTGCCCAGGTGATCTCCGAAGAAGTCGGCATGTCGCTGGAAAAAGCAGGCGTCGCCGAGCTTGGTAGTGCCAAGAAGGTCGTCGTTTCCAAAGAAAACACGACCATCATCGATGGCGCCGGCAATGCCGCCGATATCGAAGCACGCGTCAAGCAGATCCGTGCCCAGATCGAGGAAGCCACCTCGGACTACGATCGTGAAAAGCTGCAAGAGCGTGTCGCCAAGCTGGCCGGCGGCGTTGCGGTGATCAAGGTCGGTGCAGCGACCGAAGTCGAACTCAAGGAAAAGAAAGATCGTGTCGATGACGCCCTGCACGCCACGCGCGCTGCGGTGGAAGCGGGTGTCGTTGCCGGTGGTGGTACCGCCATGGTGCGTGCCGCAGCAGCCCTTGAAAAGCTCAAAGGCGCCAACGAAGACCAGGACGCTGGTATCAACATCCTGCGTCGTGCTCTCGAAGCCCCGCTGCGCCAGATCGTCGCCAATGCCGGTGATGAAGCCTCGGTGGTGCTGAACAAGGTCAAGGAAGCCAGTGGCAACTACGGCTACAACGCGGCCACCGGTGAATATGGCGATATGATCGCCATGGGCATCCTCGACCCCGCCAAGGTGGCTTTCACCGCCTTGCAGAATGCCGCTTCCGTGGCCGGTCTGATGCTGACCACCGAAGCCATGATCGCCGAACTTCCGGAAGACAAGCCGGCAGCTCCCGACATGGGCGGCATGGGTGGCATGGGCGGCATGATGTAAGCGTCGATCGCGTATCGTCGTCAGGGGGGGGGCCAAGGCTCCCCCTTTTTTATGGATGACGGGCAGACCACGCCCAGCTAGGACCGGCCTTGTAGGTATGGGGGGCGGTTCCGGAACGCGCTACGGCCTTCCCGAGAAAGTGGCTGGGCCGCGGTGTCGGGCCGGCTTAAGCGCCTTCGTGCGTCGAAGCATGCTGGCGGTGGCTGGCAAAAGCGAGTTTGTCGAGTACGCCCATCAACAGCGCCGAGCTGACAAAGGTCAGGTGGATGAGCACCCGCCACATCAGTTTGTCGTCGGCGATGTTCTCGACTTTGACGAAGTCGCCGAGCAGGTGGATCGCTGAGATCAGGACGATGGAGGTGGCGACCTTGATTTTCAGGGTGCCGGAATCCAGCTTGCCCACCCAGTTGAGCTTCTCGCCGCTGCTTTCATAGTCGATTTGGGAAACGAAGTTCTCATAGCCGGACAACATCACCATGACCAGCAGATTGGCGATGAGGATGAGGTCGATGAGCGCCAGGCTGGTGAGCACCAGCTCTTGTTCGCTGGCATTCCACAAGCTCGCGCAGGTATGGACGAGCTCTTGACCGAACTTGAGGGTAAAGCAGGCCAGCAGGAGCACCAGGCCGGCATAGAGCGGGGCTTGCAGCCAGCGGCTGGCGACCAGAAAGCGCTCGAAACGATGTTCCATGAAGATCTCCGGGGTGGCCTAGCCCAAGTTTAACATGCGCCGTGGCTAGGCGCTGTTTTCTAGCGGGTGCGAATCCCGTCCGGTAAGTTTTTCGTTCCATGGGCCAAGGCTGTTACACCACTCGGCGGGACACGATCCTTTTTCCACCCCGAATGCCGATATGCAATTATGTGACTTTGCTTTCTAAAAGCTTGGCATTATGGTGCAACAAAATGCTTTTTGAAGACGAGCCTATGAAAATCAATGGGTTGCATTTTCAAAATGACGATTTTGGCAAAAAGCTGCAAAGCATGGGCTAGGGCGCGAGTCCTCGCAGGGTGTGAAGAAAGGCTTGCGGCGAGACCTCGCCGAGCACCGGCGCGCCGCTGAACTGGCCTTGCCGGTCGACGAAAAAGACCGCCGGGGGGCCGGGGATGTGCAGCTCTTGCAGCAGAGCGTCGCTATCGGGGCCGGCGGCGCTGACATCGACCCGGATCAGCTGCATACCCTGCAAAGCCTCTTGCACCTCGGCCTGGTCGAGCACCTCATGCTCAAAGTGACGGCAGCTGATGCACCAGCTGGCCCAGACATCGAGCATCACCTTCTGGCCACGGGCGGCGAGCAGCGCCTGCTGCAACTGCATGGGGCTGTTCACAGAGCTGCGTGGCAGGCTGGCGGCAGCGCTGGCCGGATGTGCTGCAGGCCAGGGGTGCTCAAGGTCCTGGCCGCCAGCCAAGGCTCCGAAGGTCCAGGCGGCGGCTAGCAGCGCCAGAAGTATGCCGAGCGACTTCCACAGTCTGGGCCAGCCGGCGGCAGCGCTGTCGAAGGCCCCCAGTGCGCTGGCGCAGCCTAAAGCGAGCAGGGCGCAGGCGAGCATGAAATAGAGCGGCAGCAGCAGCGGCTGCAGCAGCTGCAGCGCAACCACCAGCATGCCGACCCCAAAGACGGCGCGTACGGCATGCATCCAGGGCCCGGCTTTGGGCAAAAGCCGGCTCTCTCCCCAGCCGAGGATCAGCAGCGGGGTGCCGAGACCAAGGCCGAGTACGAACAGGAGAAGAGCTCCCCAGAACACCTCGCCCAGCTGGGTGACATAGATCAGGGCGCCGGCCATGGGGGCGGAGACACAGGGGGAGACGATCAAGGCGGCCAAGGCGCCCATCATATAAGCGCCGACGACGCTGCCAGCCTGCTGACGACGGCTCCAGCCGTCCAGGGTCTGCGCCAGGGACGCCGGCAGCGCCAGCTGGTAGATGTCGAAAAGGCTGAGCGCCAGCATGACAAAGATCAGCGCCATCCCGATATGCCAGAGCGGCTGGGCAAACCAGGCGGCCACATTCAGGCTATGGCCGAGCAGGGCGAAGCCCCCCCCGAGCAGGGCGTAGCTGGAAGCGCTGCCCAGCACATAGGCGACAGTGGCCAGCAGCCGCTCACGACGGCGTTGGCCGCTGGCCAGCAGCCCAGCGAGGATGGGAATCATCGGCAGGACGCAGGGGGTGAAGGCGAGCCCCAGGCCGCCCAGATAAAAAGGCAGCAGTCGTGACCAGGGGCGGGCACCTGGGCGGCTGATCGTCAGACGCTTCTGCTGGGGGGGATAGCAGATGCCGAGGCGCTCATTGCAGCCTTGCCAGGTGAAGACGACCTGACCCTGACCTTGCACCGGCACATCGATCTGCACCTGATGATGAAAGACCGGAACGGCGCCAAGATCGGGATCCTGCTTGATGCTGGCGGGGTGATCAAAATGTGCTGCGCCGAGCTGCACTTGCTCGGACTTGAAGGCAAAGCGCTGCTGGTAGAGATAACAGCAATCATCGATGTGGACGTCCATATGCAGTTGGCCGCCGTCAAGCTGAGAGCTGACCGCGAAGGCCTGATCGGCGCTCATCATGCTGGCCTGGGCGGGCAGGGCGAAGGCCAGGGCCAGTCCCAAGAGAAGGTGCAGACGGAAGATGACACGATGCATGGGTGGACTCCAGGGCGCGAGGCCCACATATTCCCATATTGTCGGGGTGGCGAGAAGACAAGCTTCAGGTCGGTCTCGGCTAGCGGCGACAGCCCAGGCTCGCAAGCCGCCGTCAGGTCGATAAAATCAGACCCGGCAATCTGGTCGCTGGCTGCAAAGCGGTGTACATTGTCGGGATGATGGATGTCATCCAGGGAGGGTGCAAACATGAAAATGTGGTGTTTCGTCATCGTGCTCGGGGTGAGCGGGCTGGCCGTCGCTGATGACTGCAGCGATCTGGCGCGCTCTTTTGCCGATGCGCCGGGCAATATGCGGGTCGGTGATCTCTTGCAGTTGCAAAGCTGTATCGCCGATCGCATGCAACAAAAAGCCCAATCGACACCTGCGCATGGCGATGACGTGTCGCCATCGCTCAACATCCAGCTGCAGCCCAACGCCAGCAAGCAGGGGGTCGGCGCCAGCTTGCCGGCGCCAGGATTGGTCGATCATTGAGCCGGCGTTCCGCTGCGGTCCTTGCGCTGACGCTGCTGCTTCTGGTTCTGGCTCAATACGGGCCAGGCTTGCCGGTGCTGGCCTACGATCGTCAGGCCATGCTCGCCGGCCAGTGGTGGCGGGCCTACACCGGCAGTTGGGTGCACTACACCTTTTGGCATCTGGCGATGAACGCGCTGGCCTTGCTCTTGATCGCCCAGATTTTGCTCGCCGATCTGATCTGGTGGCACTGGCTGCTCTTGCTGGCGCTGCTGCCCTGGGCGGTCAGCCTGGGTCTCTGGTACGGCCAGCCGCAGTGCCGTATCTACGCGGGATTTTCCGGCGTGGTCGAGGGCCTGTTGTTTTTTGGTCTGTGGCGGGGCTGCTGGCATGAGCGCCGGCTGTATCTGCCGGCCCTGCTGTTTTTCAGTGCCCGCCTGGTTTATGAGCATACACCGGCTTACGACCCTGACTATCTGCATCGCTGGATCGGGGTCGCGGTGGCGCCCATGGCGCATCTGGCCGGGGCCGCCTTGGGCACGGCGCTCGCCCTGATCAGCGTGGCTCGTGATAAACTCTCCCACCAGCGTTGATCAGGGCGACCATGAGCATGTCCAATATCATTATTTTCGACACCACCTTGCGTGATGGTGAGCAGAGCCCCGGGGCTTCGATGACCCTGGATGAGAAAGTCCGCATCGCCAAGGCCCTTGAGCGTCTGCGCGTCGATGTGATCGAGGCCGGTTTTGCGATCGCCAGCCCCGGTGACTTCGCCGCGGTCCAGGCGGTGGCCAGTGCTGTGCGTGATGCCCGTATCTGCTCGTTGGCGCGCGCCAAGCGTGAAGACATCGAGCGGGCCGCCGAAGCCTTGCGGCCGGCAGCGGCGGCGCGCATCCATACTTTTATCGCCACCAGCCCCATCCATATGCAGTACAAGCTGCGACTGCAGCCCGATCAGGTCATCGAGCACGCTGTGCAGGCGGTCAAACTGGCCCGTCAAAAAGTCGAGGATGTCGAGTTCTCCTGCGAAGATGCCGGTCGCTCCGAGGTCGATTTTCTCTGCCGCATCATCGAAGCGGCGATCGACGCCGGGGCGCGCACCATCAACATCCCGGACACGGTCGGCTACGCCATACCGGCCCAGTTCGGTGCGCTCATCGAGACGCTCCTGCAGCGCATTCCCAATGCCGACAAGGCAGTGTTTTCGGTGCACTGCCATAACGATCTCGGTTTGGCGGTGGCCAACTCCCTGGCGGCGGTGCAGGCTGGCGCCGGCCAGATCGAGTGCACCATCAATGGTCTGGGTGAGCGCGCCGGCAATGCTGCGCTCGAGGAGATCGTCATGGCGCTGAACACCCGCCAGGATCTTTTTGCGGCCAAGACCGGTGTCCACACCCAGGACATCGTACCGACCTCCCGACTGGTGTCCAGTATCACCGGTTTTCCGGTGCAGCCGAACAAGGCGATCGTCGGTGCCAATGCTTTCGCGCATGAGTCGGGCATCCATCAGGATGGCGTGCTCAAGCATCGCGAAACCTATGAAATCATGCGCGCCGAAGACGTCGGCTGGAATGCCAATCGCATGGTGCTCGGCAAGCACTCCGGACGTGCCGCTTTTCGCGCCCGGCTGGAAGACCTCGGCATCAGCACCCAGGACGAGGCGCAGATGAACCGCCTGTTCGCCCGTTTCAAGGACCTGGCGGACAAAAAGCACGACATCTTCGATGAGGATCTGCAGGCCCTGGTGAGCGAAGCCAGCAGCGTGGCGGCGATCTACGAGCTCGAACACCTGCGCATCACCAGCGAGTCCGGCCAGGTGCCGCAGGCGCAGCTGCGCCTGCGCATACGCGATGAGCTGCGTTCGGGCTCGGCGCAGGGCTCGGGTCCGGTCGATGCCGCTTTCAAAGCCATCGAAAGTATCGTGAACAGCGGCACCAGCCTCGAGCTTTACTCGGTCAATGCCATCACCAGCGGTACCGACTCGCAGGGCGAGGTGCAGGTGCGCCTCAACGAGCAGGGTCGTATCGTCAACGGTCAAGGTGCCGATACCGACATCCTGGTCGCTTCGGTCAAGGCCTATCTCGACGCCCTGAACCTTTTGGCCAGCCGTGCAGCGCGCGCGCATCCGCAACGTGAGAACGATGGTATCTGAATCGGGACTGAGCCTGCGTCAGCAGTTTTGCCTGCAGGCCATGGGGCTGCCGCTGTTCAGTCGCCGCATCGTCTTGCCGGGCGCCCGTCCCGATGCCCCTTGGCAGGTTCAGGGTCTGCCGGCGGTGCAGATCTTGCCGGCGGCCAAGCGGCCGGTGGATGCGCCACCGCCCCCCCCGCCTGTGACGCCGCCGTCCAAGCTTCCTGAGCCGCCCCGCGTCGTCGCGGCGGTGCGAGGTTTTGCGTTGCGCATGGTGGTCACCGCGACACCGTGGCTCGTGCTTCTGAGCTTGCGTCCAGGACGGGACCTGGATGTTCGTGAAGAGCGCTTGTTGCGCAACATCCTCAGCTTTCTTGGCGAGGACGCGGCCGAGCCAGGGCCGCTCTTCAGCTTCCCACCGCCAGGCAGCCAGCTCTGGCAGCAGGACGCCGCCTCAGCCGTCGATGCGATGGCTGGTTTGTTGCTGCGGCACTCGCCGGATCAGCAGCGCCTGCTGATCCTCGGTCGCGATCTGCAAGCCTATCTGCCGCCGTCGTGGCAGGCCGCTGCCGTCGTCGCGGACGATCTCGGCGAGTTGCTTGCAGACGCGGCCGCCAAACGCCGTCTGTGGCGCGAGGTCGACGCATGCTGCAGCTGACCCGTATGAGCTTGACCGACATTCCCGAGGTGATGCGCCTTGAACGTGCCGCGCATGACTTTCCCTGGACGGAAGGCATCATGGCCGGCAATCTCAGCCGGCATCACCTGGCTTGTCTGCTCTATGCCGATCAGCAGCTGGCGGGTTTTGCCATCATGCAGCAGGTGCTCGACGAAGCCACCCTGCTCAATATGGTCATCGCGCCCGAGGCTCAGGGGCGTGGCTATGGGCGCTGGCTGCTCGAGCGCATGATCGCTGAGGTGCGTGAGCAGGTGCAGGTGATCCACCTCGAGGTCCGTCCCTCCAACCACCGTGCCGTGGCCCTCTATGAGGGCTTGGGTTTCAATGAATACGCGCGGCGCCCGCGTTATTATCCGCGCCGTGGCGGTGGCTACGAGGATGCCATCCTGATGGCCCTGAACCTCGTGCCCGATAGCCTGGCGCTCTGATCCGCTGATCCAGGTCGGAACAGCTCAGGCCAAGATGCACTTGGGCCATCATCGCCTGCTGCTGCCTTCGTAGGCAAAGGCTCTGGCAGGATGCGCCCATAGGCCCTTCCTCCGGCTCAAGCTCGCCGGGGAGCACGATCTGGACGCAGCAGGCCGACGGAGTTTCAGGGCTTATGGCCGCGTTCCGTCTTCGGTCGGGCCCGGGCGCGTTCGCGGGCCCGAGCCAGGGTCTGGCCCGCGCCATCACGCTCGGGGGCGGCCAGGTCGGACATCTGGCCCATGAGGTCGAGTGCCCACAGCATGGCTGCATAGACCGCGATACCCGTTGACGGCTTGCCTTTTTCGGCATCGGCGACCGCGCGCTCTCCGGTGCCGATTTTCTCGGCCATCTCGGCGATCGTCAGATTGCGTCGCAGCCGCGCCGTGCGCAGGTTCGCCCCAAGCCGCTTCAGCGTCTGTTCAACGGGCTCCGGTGGTGCGCTCAGCAGCTTGTTGCGGGCGGTCATGGGTCCATCGAGGCTAGGGTCGGGTTGTTCTTAAGAAGTACCATGCGGCCTTCGCTGGGGTCAAGATTATTTGCTCTCAAGAGCGTTTTATGGCATTCAAAAAGCTCTTAAGAGCTTGTTCCTGATGTTCCGGCAAACGCTTTTCCTTGTTCAGTTATGCTAGAATCGGCGCATCGATCGCCTGCGGATGGTCGGCCTCAGCGGTGAGGTGCCATAGATAGAAAGCGCATGACCGATTGAGGACGGCGACCTGCCTGTGTACATAGCGAGGAAAACGGACAGATGACGAACGCCCAGATCACCGATGAAGTCAGACGGAGAAGGACGTTTGCCATCATCTCGCACCCTGATGCGGGCAAGACCACCATCACCGAGAAGCTCCTGCTGTGGGGGCGCGCCATCCAGGTGGCAGGTACGGTCAAGGGGCGTAAATCCGATCGCCACGCGACCTCGGACTGGATGGAAATCGAGAAGCAGCGCGGCATCTCCATCACCACTTCGGTGATGCAGTTTCCCTACAAGGACCACGTCGTCAATCTCCTCGACACGCCGGGTCATGAGGACTTCTCGGAAGACACCTACCGCACCCTGACCGCGGTCGACTCGGCC
>JAJZHK010000086.1 GCA_021804565.1 Pseudomonadota bacterium
TCCCTAGGGTCAAGGTAGTATCAGTATGCCGGCAGGACGACTCAGGTCTTGACCGTAGACGTCAGGTGACTTGCGCCTAAGGAGATAGGGATGGCTTGGTGGACAGGTTTTTTGGGGCGCCCAGCGACTGAGGATTACAGCCCGGAGGCGGTGCTCGGTGAGGGCGACCGTGACCCTGTCGAGCTGCGTTATCTGGGAACGGCAGGTTTTGTACTGCAGGGCCATGGCCGCACCCTGGTGCTCGATCCTTATCTCAGTCGTCTTGGGCCCTGGACCCTGCTGAGCGCGCCGCTACGCAGCGATGAAGCTTTGCTGCGACGCCATATTCCGCAGGCTGATGACGTGCTCGTCGGCCATGCCCACTATGATCATGTGCTCGATGCCCCCTGTCTGTGCCAGCAAACGGGGGCACGCCTGATCGGTTCACGCTCGACCATCATGGTCGGCAAGGCCGCAGGTTTGCCAGCAGCGCAGCTGTATGAAACGGCCGGTCTGGAAGACATCGCCTGTGGCGACTGGCGCGTACGCGGCTTGCCCTCACGGCATGGCCGGGTGTATGGCCGTGTCCCCTTTCCTGGCGATATCGAAACCCCGCCGGCCTGGCCGCCACGCATGCGCAGCCTGCGTCATGGCCTGGTGCTGAATTGGTATGTCGAGGTGGCCGGCTTGCGTATCGTTCATGTCGACTCCGCCGATTATCTGGATGCGCAGTTGCGTGATCTGCGCGCTGATATACTATGCCTGTGTGCCGTCGGGCGGCAGTATCGTCCCCATTACACTCGCGACATCATCAAGCTTTTGCGCCCGCGCTGGGTGATTCCCTGCCACTGGGATACCATGATGACGCCGCTGGAAGCGGCGCCGGACCTGATCCCCGGCGTTGATTTGCTGGGATTCATGGAGGAGATACGGAGCTGTGGCGCACAGCCTTTGCTGCTGCCTTTGCTGGGACGCATGTATTTTCGGTGAGCGAACACCCGTCCAGAGTGTGAACGCTCTGGCAAAAAATGACATCAGCTCGTGCTGACGCTCAACCTTTTAAGCTGAACGGCGTTATCTTTTGTGTAAGCTGTGAGAAACAGGATGTGTGGAGGTCAATCATGAACATACGCCAGATGTCGATGCTTGCGGTTCTTGGATGTACGCTGGCTATGCCGGTCTACGCGGATATGGAAGGTGCTTTGGGAGCCATCACTGGAGGCTTGTTCGGTAGCATGTTTGGTGAGGGCAATGGCCGTCTGGCTGCCACGGCTGCCGGTGCGGTGATGGGCTATGCCGCAGGACAGCAGATGGAGGGCGCTTATGGCTACGCTCCCGGCTACGGTGCTTATCCACAGGCTGCTTATCCGCAGGCGGTTTACCCGCAGGCCGGCTACATGGCGCCGCAACCCGTCTACGTACAGCAGCAGCCGGTTTATCCGAGTGCGCCAGTGGTGGTCGTACAGCCTGGTTATGGAGGAGGCTACGGCTACGGTGGTGACGATGGTGATCGGTGGCGCGGCGGCTGGGGTGGTGGCTGGGGGGGGGGTTGGGGTCGCTGGCATCACGATGACGACTGAGGACCTACGCTGCCGGGCCTGGGTGCCCGGAGCATAGGGTGTCGCTGCCTTGTCAACGCTCAGGCAGGGTGATATTGAGCTCGAGGATCGAGTAGTCGCCCTGATTGGCCATCTCGACTTGCACTTGGTCGTCCTCGATAGGGATGTACTTGCGTATCACTTCAAGGATATCGCGTTGCAGGGCGGGCATGAAATCAGGCTGGTCGCGTAGCTTGCGTTCACTGGCCACCAGAATTTGCAGGCGCTCGCGGGCTATGCTCGCCGAGCTCGGTTCCTTGCGTGAGCGAAAGAAGTCGAGCAGGTTCATGTGCGGCCTCCGCCAAAGAAACGATTGAGCAAGCCTTTTTTCTCGGCTTCCAGGAAACGGTGCGGGCGCTTTTCTCCGAGCAGGCGCGCCACCGCATCTTCATAGGCCAAGCCGGCCTGACTTTCGATGTCGAGGATGACCGGCACACCCGAGTTCGAGGCTTTAAGCACGGCAGGTGACTCCGGGATGACGCCGAGCAGTTCCACCGCCAGAATGTCCTGGACATCTTCCACCGATAGCATTTCGCCCTTCTGCACGCGCTCAGGGTTATAGCGGGTCAGCAGGAGGTGCTGCTGAACCGGCTCCAGATTGAGCTCGGCACGCCGGCTCTTGCTCGCCACCAGACCCAGCATGCGATCGGAGTCACGCACCGATGACACCTCGGGGTTGGTGACGACGATGGCGATATCGGCAAAATACATCGCCAGGTGGGCGCCTTTTTCGATGCCAGCCGGGGAGTCACAAACGATATAGTCAAACTGCTGAGCGAGTTCGTTGAGCACACGTTCTACGCCTTCTTGGGTGAGTGCATCTTTGTCGCGGGTCTGGCTGGCGGCGAGGATGGAAAGGTGCTCGTAACGCTTGTCCTTGATCAGGGCTTGGTGCAGGTGCGCCTCTTCGCGAACGACGTTGATGAGATCATAGACGACGCGGCGCTCGCAGCCCATGATGAGGTCGAGGTTGCGCAGACCGACGTCGAAATCGATGACCACGGTGCGCTGGCCACGTTGGGCCAAGCCGGTGCTGATAGCAGCGCTGCTGGTCGTTTTGCCGACGCCGCCCTTGCCTGAGGTTACAACGATGATCTTGGCCACGTACGATATCCTTAAAGTCGCAATACTGAGCTTAAATTGTCCGTTAAAGCGCGGCGATGTGCAATTGATCGCCACGCAGTTGTATGTGTACCGAGCTGCCGCTCAGCGCATGCTCCTGCAGAGATTCAGCGGTGAGGTAGCGCCCGGCGATGGCGATCAGTTCGGCTTCCATATGGCGGCAGAAAATACGCGCCTGTTCATCGCCACTGACGCCAGCGAGTGCGCGCCCGCGTAGCGGTGCATAGACATGAATATGCCCGTCAGCGACGACTTCGGCGCCGGCATTGACGGTGGCGGTGATGATGAGGTCGCAGCCTTCGGCGTAGATCTGTTGGCCACTGCGCACGGCGTGCTCGATCAGCAGACTGGCGCGTGCCGGTGCCGTGACCGGTTGGCTCGGCGTTTCGCGCAGCGGCGTTGTCGCGCCAACACAGAGCAGGCCGAGTTCACGAGCGCGCTCTTGCTCGTCATGACGCAGCCCGCGCACCGCCAGGAGGCGCAGCTCACGAGCACGCAGCAGCTCCAGCCACACGGCAAGGTCGGGGCGGGGCAGATGCTCAGGGTACTTGTCGAGGCTGAGCAGGAGGCCAGCCTCACGCAACATCTGGGGTGCTTGTTCCAGCTTGCTGTCGAGCTCTTGGGCCCACTGGATGCGGTCGGCGCTCAGTACTTCGATGCTGAAAGCGGGGATCTGGGCTGGCCGCAGGGCCAGGGCTGAAGAGGATGCGGTCATGGTTGTTTACCAACAGGAGCAAGGGTGTCATTGAGAAGATGGGCCAGGCGCAAGCCAGCACGCTGGATCTGCAGGGCCACGACATGGCGGGCGTTGTCCTGGTAGGCGGTGTCGAGGAGTAGGCCTTGCGGCAAGGCCGCGCCACAACGAAAGCCGGGCAAGTCGCCGTAGGCGACACGTACGCCCAGTTCGTGTGACTGGGCGATCCAGGCTTCGATATCATCATCGATAGGGCCGATCTCGGAGGTGGTGAGCGGCACCACGGCGTCCACCCAGGCGTGGTCCCAGGCCCAGTGCAGGCTGTGCGGCCGCCCCTGCTCCCGCAGGCGGACCTGCAAACGGTTGCCGCCGGCATCGTCGTCATCGCTGACGTGCAAGGGCTGATGCAGGTCAGCGACCAAGTGTACAACCCACTTCAAGGCTATTTCGCGCTCAGCCAGGCTCCTCTTGCGGTCAGCGAGGATTTGCAGCTGCTGGTGCAAGGCGGTGTCCAGGCAGCGTCCTTGCGGACAAGGGGCCGGGCTCTGGCTGCAGACTGGCATGTCCTCGTAGTGCCAGGCGGCACGCTCTCGCCCGTAGGCATAGCGCTTGATGTGGTCAGCCCAGGAGGCGATGTCAGCCAGTTCATGGACATCAGCGGCGTCGCTATCGGCGGCCAGCAGACGCTGCACCTCCTGAGCGCTGGCGGTGTCGAGGTGGGCACTGGCGATACGGGCCACATTGGCGTGGCCCTGGCGGTCCCAGGCCGGGCTACCCAGGCTGAGCAGGGTGCACAGCAGCAGCCATCCAGTCTGTCGGTATGTCACAAGGGCTGCCCAGGCTTGAAGACGATGGTGTCCATGGCCAGCATGCCGTACTGGACGCCTAGGTCGATGATCTCAACTTCGCAATCCGGCCCTGCAGCGCCCATACAGACAAACAGGGGGTTGAGGTGCTCGCTGCTCGGATGGTTGTTGCGCGCTTCCGGCGCCTGCTGCC
>JAJZHK010000087.1 GCA_021804565.1 Pseudomonadota bacterium
CCTGGTGCTGCACCTGCGCCACCCGGAAACCCCCTATCACGCCTGCTACCGCATGCGTCGTCGTGATGGACGCTGGATCTGGGTCGAGGATCACGGGCGCGTCATCAGCCATGAAGACGGCAAGGCAACACGCATGATCGGTGTGCGCCGCGATATTTCCGCGCAAAGAGAGCAGGAACAGAGCCTGCGTCTGGCCGCCTCGGTGTTCAGCTCGGCGGAAGAGGGCATCTTCGTGCTCGACAGCAGCTTCGCCTACCTGACCGTCAACCCTCACTTCATGCACCTGACCGGCTATGGAGAAAATGAGCTGATCGGGCACCGCTTTGACGATCCGACGCTGCGCCTCAATGCCCGGCTGTTCTTCAGCCAGATCATCCAGACCCTGACCCAGGAAGGCTCCTGGGCCGGCGAGTTCACCGACTACCGCAAAGACAGCAGCTCGATACGGCTGTGGATGCGGATCAGCGCCGTGCGCGACGAGCGGCAGCGGGTGACCCACTACGTCGGCCTGTTCACCGACGTCAGCAGCCGCCAGGAAGCGGAGGAGCGCCTCAGCTACCTCAACAACTACGACAAGCTGACCGGCTTCGCCAACCGCACCCTGTTTCGTGACCGCCTGCACGCCGCCTTGCAGCGTGCTCGCGAGGTGGCCTGTCGGGTCGCCTTGATCTTCATGGATCTCGACCGCTTCAAGCAGATCAACGACACTTTGGGGCATGAGGTCGGTGATGAGCTGCTACGCCAGGTGGCCAAACGCATCAGCGACAGCAAGCTCGGCACCTTCATGGACACCGTGGCGCGCGTCGGCGGCGATGAGTTCACCCTGATCATCGAGAACTATGGCGATCGCAGCGAGATCGAGGGCATCTGCGAACGGCTGATCGGCGAGATGAAACGCTCCTTCCGCATCGGTGAGCATGAGCTGCTGCTCGGCGCCTCGATCGGCATCAGTCTCTTCCCTGAGCATGGCCGTGACCTCCAGGTGCTGCTCAACCATGCCGATATCGCCATGCACCAGGCCAAGCGCATCGGTGGCAACGCCTACCGCTTCTACACCGAAGACCTGCGCGCCACCTCGCTGGAACAGCTGACCCTGGAAACCTCGCTGCGCAAAGCGATCTTCCGTGAAGAGTTCGTCGTTCACTACCAGCCGAAGATGTGTTTGAGCAGCAATCGCATCGTCGGCGTTGAAGCCCTGGTGCGCTGGAACCACCCCACCATGGGGCTGCTCACCCCTGGAGAGTTCATCCCTCTCGCCGAAGAGTCTGGCCTGGTCTCGGCGATCTCCGAACTGGTGCTCAACCGCGCCTGCGAGCAGGTTCAGTTCTGGCGTGAAGCCGGCCTTGGCAACATCCGTACCTCGGTCAATATCGCCGCCCACCAGCTGCGTAAAGGTGACCTCATCCAGATCGTCGAGCGTACCATCAGCCGCTTCGGCATCGACCCCAACCTGCTCGAGCTGGAGCTGACCGAATCCACCCTGATGGAGGATGCGGAAAGCAATCTGAGCACCCTCAGCGCCTTGCGCGATATGGGCATCCAGCTGTCCCTGGATGACTTCGGTACCGGCTATTCCTCACTCGCTTATCTCAAGCGTTTCCCTATCGACGTGCTCAAAATCGATCAGGGCTTCATCCGTGATATCGGCAAGAACCCAGATGACGAGGCGATCACCCGCGCCATCATCGCCATGGCCCACAGCCTGGGCATGAAAGTGGTGGCGGAAGGCGTGGAATCCGAGCCGGTGCTCGACTTCCTGCGTGCCGAGGGCTGCGACATGATCCAAGGCTATTTCATCAGCCGCCCGATGCCCGAGGCGCAGGTCTCCGAGCTTTTGCTGCGTCAGGCCTGAAGCTGGTCGAGCCAGGCCCCGAGGGCCTGTCGGCAAGCCAGCCGCAGGGCCTCGGCATGGCGCTGCCCGGTGCGCCGCAAATGGGCAACGTCGATGCCTGCTGCGGCCAGCTCGCAGGCATGGCCGACGTACCAGCGTTCGAGATGACGGGCATCGACCTCAGGATGAAACTGCAAGGCCAGCGCATGGCGACCCAGGGCAAAAGCCTGCTCCTGGTATTGCGGCGTCGCCGCCAAATGGAGCACGCCCTGGGGCCGCTCCCAGGTGTCACCGTGCCAATGCAGCACCGCCAGATCATCGGCGACCAGGGGTGCAAACCAAGGCGCCCGCGCCAGATCCTCACCCGGCGACAAAGGCGCCCAGCCGAGCTCCTTGCCGGCGCCGCCGGGCACCACCTTGGCGCCTAAAGCGCTGGCCATCAGCTGCGCACCCAGACAGATACCGAGCAGGGGGCGCAAGGCTTGCAGGCGACGGCGCAAAACGGCGATCTCGGCGCTCAAAAAAGGGTAGCGGTGCTGCTCATAGACGCCGATAGGGCCGCCGAGCACCACCCACAGGCCGGGCTCTTCAGCGGCCAGCAAGTCCCAATCCTGGGTACAGGCATCATGGTACTGCAGGCTGTAGCCGCGCTGCTGCAGAAGCTCGGCCAGCGTTCCTGCGTCCTCAAAAGCGATGTGCGTCACGATACGGGCTAAAGGCATGATTCACCTGTGATCTTGAGGGTCAACGGCGTACGGCCAAGGTGGCGGCAGCAGACGCTGGCGCTGAGCGTCGCCAAGCTGGGCAAAGCGGGGATCACCGTTGAGCCAGTCCTGCTGGGCACGACGGAGAATCTCGCGGGTCGGCGCGACGAAGTTCCACCACATCAGCAGCGGGTCGGGATAGGGTGCTCCACCCAGCAGCAGGCAACGGCTGTTGGCCGCCATCTCGATGCGTAGCCGGCTATGGCCCTGACCCAGATAGGCCAGTTCATGATCATGGTAAGACTGCCCGAGCACGGTGTAGCTGCCGCTTTGCGCCTGCAGCCCGTACTCGAAGTCAGCGACCAGCTCCACATCGACACTGCAGGCCTGCTGGCTGCGCACCTGCAAAGCCAGCAGGGGGCTATGCACCGGCAGCGGCGCCTGCCGTCCGGCATGTTCGCCGACCAGCAAGCTCAGCTCGGCGCCCTGCTGCGTCCAGCAGGGCCGCTCAGGGGCATGGACAAAAGCCGGCGCGCAGCCTTGCAGGGCGGCCGGCAGGGCGATCCATAGCTGCACCATGTGCAGGCGGCCGGCGCGCTCATCGACACTGTCCTCGCTATGGACGATACCCCGGCCCGCGCTCATCAGATGGATCTGTCCTGGGCCTAGGATCTGCTCATGGCCCAGCGAGTCACGGTGCAGGATCTCGCCTTCGATCATCCAGCTCAGGGTCTGCAGACCGATGTGCGGATGCGGTCCGACATGCAGACCTGCACCCGGCGCAAACTGAAGCGGCCCGACGTGATCGAGAAAACACCAGGCGCCGATGCGGCGCAGGGCGCGCTGCGGCAACAGACGCTGCAGCTGCATGCCTGGGGCGATCTCACTGAGCCTCGCCGACAGACGCCGTACAGCAGCCATGGACACCTCCCCGGCCTGATGATGATAGGCTCAGCATCGCACAATTTCGCTTGAACTGGCCAGTCTAGTGCGGCATGGCTCGCTCAAGACGCCGATCGGGAATCAGCCACAACAAGGCGACGAGGACGTACAAGGTCTCGGCCAGGTGCGGCAGGCGACCGGCGACGACAATGGCCAGGCTGTAGCTGAGCAGCGAAAGCTTGCCCTTGGCGTCGCGGCCCAGCGCCTGACGCAAGGCGGAGTTCTCTCCGGAACGACGCACCACCAGCGTCTGCAAAAGCAGATAGGCCAAGGCGGCCATAAGCAGGATGCAGCCGTAAACGAGTGTCGGTACGGCAGCAAAATGGCTGACGCTCATCCATGCCGTCGCCCAGGGCAGCAGCGACAGCCAGAAAAGAAGATGCAGATTGGCCCACAGTATCGACGCCGAGACCTCGCGCAGGCCCTGCAGCAGGTGGTGGTGGTTGTTCCAGTAGATGCCAAGGTAGACGTAGCTGAGCAGGTAGCTGAGCGCGATCGGCCCCACCGCGGCCAGCTCCTGCAGACCCGCGCCTTGTGGTACCTTGAGGTCGAGCACCATGATGGTGATGATGATGGCAAGAACGCCATCGCTAAAAGCCTCCATACGCCCCTTGCCCATGTCACGCCGTCCTGTTGAAGAGTGAGACTGACAAGATCGACAAGCCTCACTTGCCTGTCAACCGGGCTTTGTGCGAGGCTTTGAAAAAAATGGCCGACCCATGACTGGAAACTCGCTCTCCCCGGCCCAGCGCTGTGCCCGCACCCTGGCACAGGCTCTGGCGACCACATCGGCGCTGGCGCCGCTGCACCCTGCCGACCTTGAAGGCCTGGCCCTGGCCGAGGCGGTGCACCTGCGCCAGCGCGAGC
>JAJZHK010000011.1 GCA_021804565.1 Pseudomonadota bacterium
CGACAGGCAGGCGCAAGCCTGGCCAGGGACAGGCCCTGAGCCCGTTCAGGGGAGGAGGAAGAGTAAGGATCGCCGTTGCAGGCGGCTCAGGCCGGCCCGCCCTCAGTGCCAGAGGGCATGCGCCTCAGCACGCGCCGCAGCCTGATCGAGCGGCAGCACCTGCAGGCCTTCGACACGCTTGAGCAGACCGCTGAGCACCTTGCCCGGCCCGCACTCGAGCACGCGATCGACACCACGAGCACGCAAAGCCTGGGCCGTCGCCACCCACTGCACCGGGCTATAAAGCTGGCGCAACAGGCGTTCCTGGAGATCGTCGACACTGTGAGCAACATCGGCATCGACATTATGCAGAACGGGAATCTGCGGCATCTGCACGCTGCAGGCCGCCAAGGCCGGAGCCAGCGCCTGCGCCGCCGAACGCATCAAAGAGCTGTGTGAGGGCACGCTCACGGAAAGCTCAAGTGCACGTTTTGCACCCGCCTGCCGGCAAGCTTCCATGGCCGCCAGAACGGCGGCCTTGTGGCCGGCGATGACCACCTGGCCACTCATATTGAAATTGACCGCCTCGACCACGCCGAGCTGGCTGTCGATGCTGGCACAGGCCTGCACCACCGCGGCGTCATCAAGGCCGAGGATGGCCGCCATCAGTCCCAGCCCTTCCGCCACTGCCGCCTGCATCAGCCGGCCACGCTCACGCACCAGGGACAAGGCCTGGTGGTAGTCCAGGGCGCCGGCACAAACCAGGGCGCTGTACTCGCCGAGGCTATGACCGGCCATACAGTCGGCCTGGGCGCCACCTTCTGCCCGCCACAGACGGTAGAGGGCCACCGAAGCTGCCAGCAGCAAAGGCTGGGTCAGCTCGGTGCGGTTGAGACGCTCCAGGGGCCCCTCACGCATCAGTGCGAGCACATCCAGGGCCAGGACGTCGGAGGCTTCCGCGAGGCAGCTGGCCACCACCGGATGCTGCCAGGCATCAGCCAGCATACCCACGGACTGCGAACCCTGCCCAGGAAACACCATCGCCCACACCATGCTCAACTCCTCGTATCGGATCCTGGCTCGGGCTCATGATCTTGCGCCAGTTCGCGCGACATCAACCCGGGCACGTCATGCTCAACTTCGCGCAGACCCACCTGCAAAGCATTGAGAAAAGCGGCCTGATTGGCACCGCCATGGCTTTTGACAACCAGGCCACGCAAGCCTACCAGGCTGGCGCCGTTGTAGCGGGCCGGATCCATCTGTCGTTTGAGGCCTTGCCAGATCGGCCAGGCGAGTCCACCGAGAGCCTTGCGCCACCAGCTCGACTCGATCTCCTGGCGTATGCGAAAGGCCAGCATACGCGCCACCCCTTCCGACACCTTGAGCGCAATATTACCGACGAAGCCATCGCAGACGACGACGTCCGCCTGACCCTTGAAGATGCCATCACCTTCAATATAACCCTGGTAGTTCAGGCCACTCGACTGCAGCAGCTGGTGCGTCTTCTTGATGACCTCATTGCCTTTGATATCTTCCTCACCGATATTGAGCAGGGCGACACGCGGCCGCTCCTGTCCCAGCAGACCGCGCGCGACGATATCACCCATGCGCGCGAACTGGAGCAGGTGATCGGCCTGGGCATCGACGTTGGCCCCGAGGTCCAGCATCAGACAGCTGCCCTGCATGGTCGGCAAGCTGGTGAGGATGGCGGGACGATCGATACAGGGATGGGTCTTGAGAACGTTTTTGGCGAGCGCCATCAGCGCCCCGGTATTACCGGCGCTGACCGCCACTTGAGCCTCGCCACACTCGACCAGTTCAAGGCTGAGACGCATGGATGAACGTTTCTTTTTGCGCAGGGCGACCATCACCGGATCGTCGGAGAGGACGACCTCGTCGGTATGGACCAGGCGCAGACGTTCACTATGCCGCCAGCGATGCGGCAGCATAGGTTGCAAGATCGTTTCGTCACCGACGAGGATGACCGAGCAATCCTCATGGCCACGCAAAAGATCGAGGACTGCAGGCAAGGTCACCTTGGGTCCGTGATCCCCCCCCATGGCATCAACGGCGAGGATGACGGATCCCATGCGACTTATTCTTCGTCCTGGGCGACCGTGAACAGTTGACGTCCACGATAAAAGCCATCTTTGGTCACATGGTGACGACGATGAATCTCACCGGTGTCTTTATCGACGCTCAAAGCTGGACCACTCAAGGCATCGTGGGCGCGACGCATATCACGACGCGAGCGGGTTTTACGGTTTTGTTGAACAGCCATGCTTCACTCCCGGGGATGGTCCCCAACTCAATCTTCTTTATTCAGCTTACCGCCCATAGCCTTCTGCATCTCGGCCAGGCCGGCAAAAGGTTTACGCTTTTCTTCGCCGACCGGAGCTGTTTCAGCCGTCTCCAGCCGCACATCCGCGCACTGCTCATGCCGGGCCACCAGGGGCAGACAGAGCAGGAGCTCATCTTCGATCACCTCACGAACAGCCAGCTCACCTTGTTCATCGAGCAACACATAGTCTTCGCTCTCATCGAGATGCGCAGCCTCTTCATCTTCGTGCAGAAGGTGCAAGTACACCGACTCATCGACCGACAAAGGCATGCTTTGCATGCAACGTTGACACTGCACCGGCCACTGCCCCTGCATACGCAGGGTCAACACCGCATGGCGGCGAGGATCACGCGTAAAGCCCAAGTTCAGCTCAACGTCCGCTTCAGCAAGCAGGGCCTGACGCAAACGCGGGAAGAGCGACGCGCTCACGTTCAGGGTCAACTGCATGCCGCGATCGGCCCAAGTGGCCGGATCCACCTTATGGGGAAGCTGAGCTATAGACATAGGGGCGGAATGATAGGGCCAGCACCCTTACTTGTCAAAACTTCTTTGCCCCTCCAGCGCACGGTAGGCGACGACACGATTCCTGCCCTGCATCTTGGCAGCGTACAGCGCTGCATCGGCGTGCCTGAGCAGGAGATTTTCATCGCGTTGTGAGCGACAGGCCGCCACCCCGACACTCAGGCTCAAGCGCTGCAGCGGCGCCTCAAGATGTTCGATGGCCAAGGCATGGACACGTTGGAGCAAATGCCCGGCCAGCTCCTCCGCCTCGAGCTCTGACACCCCCGGCCATAACAGCAAAAATTCATCACCGCCCCAACGCACGGCCATATCTCCCGGGCGGCGCAACATCTCCTGGAGGGTCATGGCGATACGATGCAGCAGTTCATCGCCTTTGACGTGCCCATAGCGATCGTTGTACTGCTTGAAATAGTCAACGTCGATCATCGCCAGAGCGACCGGATAGTCGTAGCGGCGGGCCCGCCCCCACTCCTGCTCGAGGGCCTGGATGAATGCACGGCGGTTGTGCAGTCCGGTCAATTCATCGCGCTCGCTCATCTCGCGAAAACGGTCGCGCATCCTCGCCAGGCTCGTTTGCCGCTCAAGCACGATGCGTTCCAGGGTAAAGGTGTTGCGCGCCTGATAAGCAGCACCGTAGGCCGCAAAGAGCCCGAGCAGGGTCAAGCCTTCGAGAACGACCACCTCCGCCATCGACACGCTGCCGCCCAGCCAGGTCGGCTGCAGATCGACATAGATCCCCACGTGCGCCAGCAGGACCAGCAACAGCACCCAGCACAGGCGCAGATACAGAAACACCAGGGCGTAGAGCAGGGCCATGGCCAGACCGAGATCGAAAACCAGATGGTAGGCCGCCGGCACCTCGCCCCCCAACAAGAGCAGGCCGAGCTGGCCAAGCAAGGACGTCAGCACCAGAAAGACTTGCTGATAGCGATAAAACCACGTCGAGAAAACACCCAGCAGCAGGAACAGCGCGACCGGTAACATCAAGCCATAGCGCACGATCAACAGATGCCGCGCCGCCACGCCAGGCTCAAACAGGGGGTCGGCGACACCCGTCAGGAAGAAGACCAAGACGCCAGCGACAATCCCCAGGCGCAATTGGGCGGCGTAGCGTCTGACGAACCACGCCCGGTACTGTGCCTCCAGCTCGGCAGGGAAACGCCAGGCCGACAGGGCGCGCCAGAACAGCCGGAACTCCTGACGCATCGGCGCTGGAGAACCCGTCGCCAGCGCAAACCCGTGCGGCTCATCCTCATCCAGGTGCGTGTCCAATGAGACCTCAGCCAGCCATCGTCATGCACTGATTATAGCTGCCTGAAGAATGCATCAAAGGTCTTTTTCAGCCATGCACACGCTGCTGCAAGCCCAGCTCGGCAAGGCCCGCGTCCATCATCCCGGCCTCGATTTCGACGCGATCACGACCCTGTCGCTTGGCCTGGTACAAGGCAGCATCGGCACACTCGAACAGACGGCGCGGCCCCATCTGCGCATCCGGCACATGGCAGGCGACACCCACCGAGATGGTCAGCCAGCCATACGCCGAACCGGGATGGACGATGGCCGCCTCGCGCACCGCCGCGCACAAACGCTGCGCCTCCTGCAAGAGATCCTCGGCACGTGCCTGTGGCCAGACCACGACAAACTCTTCGCCGCCAAAACGCGCCACGATATCCCCGGGTCGGCGCGCCGCACAGGCGATCACCTGAGCAACGCGGCGCAGGCACTGATCGCCGGCCAAGTGTCCACAACTATCGTTGTACTGCTTGAAGTAGTCGACATCGATCACCATCACGCCCAGCTCATGGCCGGCACGAAAACAGCGTCGCCACTCGGCATCGTAGCGATCTTCAAAGCTGCGACGATTTTCCAGGCCGGTCAGGGCGTCACGCGTCGACAGTTCCTCAAGACGGACATGCGCCTCCTGCAACTGCATAAAACGCAGCTGGACCAGGCGTGTTTCCTGCTGCCAGAGCTCGCGGTGCCGCGCCATCAACCAGGAAGCCCAGGCGATCATCGCCGCCGAAGCGAGCATGATCAGATCGTCGAGCAGGGCCTCGGTCAGTCTTTGCTCGTGCAGGATGCCGGCAAAATTGTGCAAAAGAAAAGAAAAAGCCATCAAAGGCGCCAGCCAGCTCAAGCTCATCTGCGCCAGAAAAGCACTGTACATCCAGGACAGCACCAGCGCCGCGACGTAGAGACCGTGCCAGGAAGCCGGCGCCATAGGCGCTGCATACTCGAGGCTTAAAACGGTCATCACGCTGAGCAGGCACTGCAGGCGATCGAAAGACTCCGGGCTGCGCACATCACGCGCATAACGCCACAGGCTCAACAGCAGCACCACGGCAACGCCCAGCCGCAGCGTCAGGGCATAAGGCACATCACGCTCGAAACAAAGGTAATCTATCGCGGATAGCAGAGCGTAGAGAGCCGCCCCGGCGACAAGGACCAAGTAGCGCCCCGAATCCAGAGTTGGTGTCTGCAAAGCTGCTGGAGCTTGCTTGTTATTATGCTCATCAGAAGGCGCCGCGACTTGCACGAAGAACCTTCTCCCTGGCTATGCGTACAATTTGTGACCCCATCCTAGCACGAGCCGTGCCTTATGACCAGTCCGCGCAACAGCGTAGCCAGCAAGGCTGATCCGTGAAAAATATTTTCATGCCGCGTCAACTCGATCAGGTGGGCGGCGTTTACTGGAGCTGGCAGGGCAGCGTGGTGCCTGGCCCAAGTCTGCTGCTAAACTCTTGCGCCCGCTCGCGAATTCAAAGCAGGCCCGGAGCGGCCTCGAATCGATATTGGGAGCTGGTCTTTTTGACGCGCCGCTTGATGGCTGCGCCCGGTGATGCTCGTCGATATCCCGCCACGACGAGCTCTGCATAAGGTGATAGGTGATGCGCAAAATCGTCGGTGGACTTGGACTTGTGGCGCTGGCCCTCGGCCTGTGGGTCGTCGCCAGGTCACAGCAGGCACACCATCCCGCTGCCCGGCACGCGCTGGAGCCTGTGCGCGCGCACGTCCTGCACTGGACGACCTTTGATCAATGGGTCGATGCCCTGGGTACGGCCACCTCACCGCGCGTGGTGACCGTCCATGTGCAACTGGACGGCCAGCCCCTGATAAGGCTCAATGTGCACGAGGGCGACTTTGTGCATCGGGGGCAATTGCTGGCACAAATTGATCCTCGACCCTACCAAATTCAGCTTGAGCAAGCCCAGGCGCAGATGCAGCGCGATCAGCAGCTGCTCGACAATGCGCGGGTCGACCAGGCGCGCTATGAGCGCTTGCTGAAACAGCGCTCGGTCAGCGACCAGGTCAGCAAAACCCAGGACGCCCAGGTCAAGGCCGACGCCGCGACGGTCGCCACCGACCAGGCCCAGCTGGACAATGCCCGCCTGCAGCTGTCCTACACGCAGATCACCTCGCCCATGGATGGCGTGGTCGGGCTGCGCCAGGTGGATCCTGGCAATCTTGTGCATATCACCGATCCCAATGGACTGATGACCATCACCTGCATGGACCCCATGGACATCCTGTTCAGCATTCCCCAGGATGACTGGATGCTGCTGCAATCCTCCGGGACGCACCCACAGGTCGAGGTGTGGAACCGCGACCAGACCGCCAAACTCGTCGATGGCGCGGTGCTCAGCCACGACAACCAGATCGACCCGGCTTCGGGAACCCTGCGGCTGCGCGCCGAGGTCAGCAATCACGCGCAGACCCTGCTGCACAATGCCTTTGTCGTCGTGCGCCTGCGTTTGCGCCACCTTGAACACGTGCACGTCGTGCCGGAACAGGCGCTGCTGCCCCACGGAGCGCAGACCCTGCTCGATCTGGTGGTGCATGAGCGGATCGAACAAAAGCCCGTACATGTTCTGGCTCGCAACGGGGAGCAGGCCTGGATCGCCGCGGATGACGTTGCCGATGGTGCACTTTACGTCGCCGAAGGCACCGACCGGCTCGAAGCAGGGATGCGCGTACGCCTGTCGGTCGATCCTCAGCCATGAAAAAGTTGGGCGGCGCGCTGTTCATCGATCGCCCGGTAGCGACCACCCTGCTGATGCTGGCACTGGCATTTTGCGGCCTGCTCGCCCTGCATGAACTGCCTGTTTCAGCCCTGCCGGATGTCGACTTTCCTACGATACAGGTGGTGACCCTCTATCCAGGCGCCAGCTCCAAGGTCATGGGCGAGACGGTGACCGCCCCCCTGGAGCGGCAGTTTGGACAGATGCCTGGCCTGGATCAGATGAGTTCGAGCAGCTCAGCCGGGGCCTCGGTCATCACGCTGCGCTTCGGCCTGCAGACCAGCCTCGATGTCGCCGAACAGGAAGTCCAGGAAGGCATCAACGCAGCCGCGCTGTTTTTGCCGACCGACTTGCCGATGCCGCCGGTATACAACAAAGTCAATCCAGCCGACGCCCCCATCCTGACGCTGGCGGTCTACAGCTCGAGCATGAGCCTGCCGGCCCTGCAAGACCTCAGCGATCATCGTCTCGCCTCGCCCCTCTCGCAGGTCACCGGCGTGGGCATGGTCAGCCTGGAAGGCGGTCAAAAACCTGCAATACGCCTGAATGTCCATCAAATGGCCTTGAGCGCGCTGGGCCTCACCCTCGAGGATCTGCGCAACTTCGTCCTCTCGGCCAGTGTCTTCACCCCCAAAGGTGGCATCGACGGCCCCCAGCAGTCGGTGATGTTCGACGCCAATGACCAGCTGAACTCGGCGGCCGCCTATCGCGACCTGGTGGTGGCTTATGTCCATGGTGCACCGGTGCGCCTCAGCGACGTCGCCGATATCGAGAACGGCGCCGAGAACTTTAAAATGCAGGCCTGGGCTGACCGGCATCCGGCCATGATACTTTCCATACGGCGACAACCCGGTGTCAATGTGATGGCGACGGTGGCGGCCCTGCGCCTGCGACTCCAGCAACTGCAGCTTGATTTACCGGCATCGGTCCATGTCCAGGTGCTGGCCGACCGCACCGACTCGGTGCGTGCCTCGGTACGCGACGTCAGCTTCGAGCTGATGTTCGCGGTGGTGCTGGTGGTGCTGGTGATCCTGCTGTTTCTGAAGCGCCTGTCGGTCACCCTGATTCCGGCCATCGCCGTCCCGCTGTCGCTGATCGGCAGCCTGGCGGTGATGTACCTGCTCGGCATGTCGATCAACAACCTGACCCTGATGGCGATGACCGTTGCAACCGGCTTTGTCGTCGACGATGCCATCGTGATGGTCGAGAATATTGCCCGCCTCTGCGAGGATGGCCGGTCGCCGTATCAAGCCGCCGTTCAGGGCGCGCGCCAGATGCGCTTTACGATCCTCTCCTTGACCATCTCCCTGATCGCCGTTCTCATCCCTTTGCTGTTCATGCAGGATGTCATCGGCCGTCTGTTCCGTGAGTTTGCCTTGACCCTGGTGATCGCCATCGTCCTGTCGGCGCTGGTTTCTCTCAGTCTGACACCGATGCTGGCGGCACGCCTGCTGAGGTCCAGCGACCACGAGCCGACGGAAGCGCCGGCCTCGCCCATCTGGCAAGGTCTGTTGCAGTTCTATGATCGTTCCCTGCAGTGGTCGCTGTCGCATCCGCGCACCCTCCTGTTCTTGCTGGCTACGAGCCTGGCTTTGACCGTCCTCCTGTATATGGCGATAGGCAAAGGTTTTTTCCCGACCCAGGACACCGCCCTGCTGGAAGCGGTGACCGAAGCACCACCCGGCACCTCCTTCGCCGCCATGCAAGGCCTGCAAGAACAACTGGACCGGCAGCTCGAGAAGGACCACGACATTCGGCATCTGGCGTCGACCATCGGCATCGACGGCATGAATCAGGTCCTCGAGCAAGGCCGGATGCTGATCACCTTGGCCTCACCGGATCAGCGTTCGACGCTGGATCAGGTCGAGCATGAGCTCCAACACGCGGCGGCGAACACAGGCCTACGCTTGTTTCTCAAGCCGGTCCAGGACATCTCGGTCGATGACGCGTTCAGCCCATCGAGCTATCGGCTGGTGCTCGCCGACCTGGATGCCGAGGAACTCGGCGTCGAGGCACAGCGACTCTTGCAGCGCCTGCGCGCAGACCCGACCTTCGTGCATGTGCGCACTGAGCAGGCGGCATGGGACCCGGCCATGCTGATCCAGGTCGACCGGGCCAGCGCTGCACGCCTGGGTGTCAGCATGGCCGGGATCGACAACGTTCTTTATGACGCCTACGGTCAGCGACTGATCTCCACCTTGTACACCCAGTCCAACCAGTATCGCGTCGTTCTGGGGCGCGCCCAGCACGCTGCGGACTTACAGCAGAGCCTGCACTCGCTATGGGTGCCCGGCAATGCCGGACCGGTTCGTCTCGACGTCCTCGCCCATTGGCAGGCGGCGCAGGTCCCGCAGAGCATCCACCGCCTCAACCAGTTCCCGGCGCTATCGCTGGGCTTTGATCTGCCGCCCGGGGTCGCCCTCAATCAGGCACTGCGGCACCTGCAGGAGGACATCCAGGCGACGCACCTGCCCTTGCGCCTGACCCTCACGTATCAGGGGACTTTGCGCGCCTTCGTGGCCGCTCTGAGCAACCAGCTCTGGCTGCTGCTCGCTGCGGTGATCACCATGTACATGGTGCTCGGGATTTTGTATGAGAGTTTCATCCATCCGCTCACCATCTTGTCGACGCTGCCCTCGGCGGCGCTCGGCGCCCTGGGCATTTTATTCATCATGCAGAAAAACCTCGATGTTCTCGGCATCATCGGGATCATCCTGCTGATCGGCATCGTCAAAAAAAATGCCATCATGATGGTTGATTTTGCCCTGAGCGCTGAACGCGAGCAGCACGCAGATCCGCGCTCGGCGATCCATCAAGCCTGTCTGCTGCGCCTGCGTCCGATCTTGATGACAAGCTTATCCGCCCTGGTCGGCGCGCTGCCTTTGCTGTGGGGTCAGAGTATGGGCTCGGAACTGCGTCAGCCGCTCGGCATGACCATGATCGGAGGCCTGCTGTTCAGTCAGCTGCTGACCCTCTACACGACGCCGGTGCTGTATCTGACGCTGAGCCGATTTCATGGCTCGTCGCGGAACGGGCCAGCATGATCGGCCTTTTCCTGCGTCGCCCGGTGGCGACCTTCATGCTCACCCTGGCGCTGGGCTTGCTGGGCTGGGTGGCCTATCGCCTGCTCCCGGTGGCGCCTTTGCCGCAGGTTGATTTTCCAACCCTGCGTATCCAGGCCCAGCTGCCTGGAGCCAGCCCGGACGTGATGGCCTCGACGGTGGCCGCGCCCCTGGAGCGCACCCTGGGACGTATTGCCGGGGTCACCGAGATGAGCTCACAAAGCTCCCTGGGCTCGACCAGTCTGGCCCTGCAGTTTGACCTCCAGCGCGATATCAATGGCGCCGCCCGCGATGTCCAGGCGGCCATCAATGCCGCGCGCACCCTGCTGCCGACCGGCATGCCCGGCAATCCGGTCTGGCGCAAGATGAACCCCGCCGATGCACCGATCATGATCTTCGTGCTCTCCTCGGCGTCTATCCCGCCCGGACGTCTGTACGATCTCGCCTCCACGGTGATCGCGCAAAAACTCTCTCAGGTCGGTGGTGTCGGGCAGGTCATCGTCGGCGGCAGCTCGCTGCCCGCTGTACGCATCGATGTCCATCCCGACGCCCTGGCTGCCCGGGGCATCAGCTGGACGACCCTGCGCCAGGCCCTGCAGGCGGCCAACCAGGATCGGCCCAAGGGGATGCTGGAGGACGGCGCGCACAGCTGGACACTGCTCGACAACGACACCCTGCGTCAGGCGAGCGACTACCAGAACCTGGTCATCGCTTGGCAGCACGCGGCACCGGTGCTGCTGCGTGACGTCGCCGATGTACGTGACGCCGTTGAGGATGAGCAGAATGCCGGCATGCTCAATGGCCATCCGGCGGTCGTCATTCTCATATTTCGCCAGCCCGGGGCCAATATTCTCGATACCGCGGATGCGGTCAAAGCACAGTTGCCGGTGCTGCAAAACTCGATGCCGGCAGATGCCAGGCTCCGCCTGAGCATCGACCGCACCCCGATGATTCGGGCCTCCATGCACGATGTGCAGCAGAGCCTGATGGTGTCCATCGTCCTGGTGATCGGCGTCGTCTTCCTGTTTCTGCGGGATTGGCGGGCGACCTTGATTCCGAGCATCACCATCCCGGTCAGCCTCTTGGGCACCTGTGTCGTGCTCTATCTGGGCGGTTACAGCCTGGATATGCTATCCCTGATGGCGATGACGGTCGCGACCGGCTTTGTGGTCGATGACGCCATCGTCGTCCTGGAAAACATAGCCCGCCATATCGATGACGGCATGCCCCCCTGGCGAGCGGCACTGCGCGGAGGACGGGAGGTCATCTTCACCGTAGCGTCCATGACCTTGTCGCTGATTGCGGTCTTTTTACCCATACTCTTCATGGGCGGCATCATGGGCCGTCTCTTTCATGAGTTCGCCCTCACCTTGACCGCGGCCGTGCTGATTTCGCTATGGGTGGCGCTGACGGCGATCCCGGTGATGGCCAGCCGCTGGCTCAAGCCGCAGCCGGTCAAGTCCGGGGCTGAACGTGAGCGGCACACCCCGGGCTTGGTCTGGTACCACCGCTCCTTGCACCTGGCCTTACGCCATCAGCGCTGGCTTCTCGTCAGTCTGCTGGTCGCCATCGTCCTCAACGTTGTGATGTTTCGCATCATTCCGAAAGGCTTTATGCCGACCGAAGATACCGGTCGCCTGGCGGGAGCCATGCAGGCCGATCAGGACACCTCCTTCCAGTCGATGCGCCAGAACATGCTCCGTGCCACCCAGGTCCTGCTGAAAGACCCGGACGTCAAGGTGGTGCTCTGCTTCACCGGGGGCAGCGGCGGTGACGCCAAAAATCGCGCCTCTTTCTTTGTTGCACTGCGCGATCGCCCGCAACGCCTGTCGACGCCTGAGCAGGTGCTGGACCGCCTGCGCCCCAGGCTTGCCGCCATCCCCGGGGCACGCTTGATCATGCAGCCGGTGCAGGATGTCCGCATGGGTGGACGCATCAGCGACGCCCAGTACCAATACACCCTGCAAAGTGAAGACTGGAATCTTCTGAAAGTCTGGACCCCCAGGGTGAGCGCAGCGTTTCGTGCTTTACCCGGACTGGTCGACGTCCGCTCCGATCTGCAGGACCACGGACGCTCTGAGCAAATGCAGGTCGACCGTCCGACCTTGACCCGCCTCGGCATAAGCATGGCCAACTTTGACGATGCACTGGACAGCGCCTATGGGCAACGCCAGATCTCCCTGATCTACGCCGCCAAAAATCAGTATCACGTGGTCCTCGACATCCCCCTGCGGGAAAGAGCCACCCTGCAAAGCCTGCAGAAGATCGACCTGCCCAGCGCCGTCAATGGCGGCATGCTGCCGCTTGATGCCCTGATGCGTTCACACCCTGTCGCTGACACGCTGACCGTCAACCATCAGGATCAGTTCGCCGCCGCCACCCTGTCATTCAACCTGAAGTCGGGTGGCTCGCTTTCAGCCGCCAGCAAGGCGATTGAGCAGAGCATCGCCAAACTACATCTGCCTGCCTCGATTCATGCCAGCTTCCAGGGAACAGCGCGCGCCTTTTCCCAGAACAGTGCCAGCGAACCCATCTTGATCCTGGCCGCCATCGTGATGGTCTATATCGTCTTAGGCATGCTCTATGAAAGCTATATCCACCCGCTGACGATACTCTCGACCCTGCCCTCGGCAGGGGTGGGGGCCTTGCTGGCGATGGAGCTCTTCCATATCCAGCTGACCTTGATATCGCTGATCGGGCTGATCCTGCTCATCGGCATCGTCAAGAAAAATGCCATCATGATGATCGATTTTGCGACCCAGGCCCGCAAAAATGGTGCCGACCCGCTGAGCGCTATCGAACAGGCCTGCCTGCAGCGCTTCCGGCCGATCATGATGACCACCCTGGCGGCTTTTTTTGGGGCCCTGCCGCTGGCCCTGGGCTGGGGTGAAGGCGGTGAGATGCGCCGCCCGCTCGGCATATCCATCATGGGCGGCTTGATCGTCAGTCAATTGCTGACGCTTTACACCACCCCCGCGGTCTATTTGCTGCTAGAAAGGTTTCGCCGTGAAAAGGAGAAGCTGACATGAGTCCTAGGCGCTGGACTATAGGCCTGACCGGCCTGCTTTTGTTATCGGGCTGCATGATCGGGCCCAACTACCGGCGTCCGCAGATCGCACTGCCCGCAAACTTCACCGCCGCCGGGACGCAGTGGCATCAGGTCGGCCCCTTCGATCGTCAGGATCGTGGCGCCTGGTGGACCATCTTCCATGATCCTGAACTGGACCGGCTTGAACAGCTGGCCATGCAGCACAACACCTCGGTGGCGGTGGCGGTGGCGCAGCGCGACCAGGCCGAAGCCCAACTGGATGCGGTGCGCGCCAGCTTGTGGCCGACGTTGACACTGAGTGCTCAGCAACAACGCAATCACAGCTACTTTTTCGCCCAGGCCAACCACAGTGTCGGCCTGCAGGCCGGTTGGGAGCCCGACTTCTGGGGACTCGCCAGGCGCGCCATCGAACAGCAAGGGGCAGCTTTGGCCGAGGTCGAGGCACAGATGGCCAGCGTACGCCTCAGTGTCGCCGCTCAGGTGGCGCAAACTTATTTCAACCTCATGCAACTGCGCTTCAAGCAGGACCTTGATCAGCAAAGCCTGCAGGACGACGATCAATTGCTGCGTCTGATTCGTGGCCAAGAGCAAGCGGGTATCGTCAATCAAGCCAGCATCTTGCAAGCCCAGTCCATCCGTGACGACGCCGCCTCGCAGTGGCAACAGGACCGCTGGCAAGAAGAGCAACTGGTTCATGCCCTGGCGGTGCTCTGTGGCGAGCTGGCCTCCAATTTTCAGATCCACGCCCAGACTTGGCCCATGCTGCCGCCGGTTCCTGCGGCCATACCGGGCGACCTGATTTTACAAAGACCGGATGTGGCTGCAGCGGAACGCTCCGTGGCCGCCGCCAATGCCGGTATCGGCCTCGCTGAAATCGCCTATTTTCCCAGCCTGACTTTATCCGCCAGCGTGTCCTGGGAAGCCAACAAATGGGGGCCCTGGATCAGCGCTCCAGACCGCTTCTGGTCGATAGGCCCCAGCTTGGCCGAGACACTTTTTGATGGCGGCAAACGCGCCGCTCAAGTCGCCCAGGCCCGAGCCAATTATCGTCAAATGGTGGCCAGCTATCGCGGGGTCGTCCTTGCCTCGGTGCAAGAGGTCGAGGATGATCTGTCGGCTTTGCAGGGATTGGCGCAACAACAACAGAGCTCAGACTCGGCCTTGCAGTCGGCCCAGGCCAATGCTCAGGTCTCCAAAAACCAGCTGGCTGCAGGCATAGCCACACAGCTCGATGTTCTCAACGCACAGCTCAGCGTACTCAACCAGAGTCAAATAGAGCTCAACATCAGGACCCAGCGTTACCAGAATATCGTTCTTCTGGTGCAGGCTTTAGGCGGGCTATGGTCCAAGTCCTGAGCTGACCTCAAACTAGAACAACTCCAGCTCACCCTCATGACTTGCCCCGTCTTCGCCGGCGGCATTCAGGTTCAGGACCAGATCAGGATGAATGACACTGATCGACAAACAGCACTCAAAGACCTCCCCATCAAGCTCGAAATAGAAGATGGCATGGTCATAGCCAGGGGGTAAAACCTCGCTGAGCCGCTGCTCAGCATAAAAACTGGGCAGGGCCATCTGCAAGTCAGAACCAGCGCGCAACAGCGCATTCTTGAGACGGCCCATCACCTGATTGGCAATCTCGAGTATCCAATCCTCCAGATGCGACTCGTCGACCGCGAAGATATCTTCGCTCTTGACCGGATAGCTGAGGGCCAGGACCGTCAGCGGCAGGCCGATGAAGAGCATGATCTCAAGATCACGGGAACCGGCATCCATGCTCGCCAGGGGGACACCCTTCAGTTCGCGGGGTGGCTCGAGGATACGGCGGATAGGGCAGCCCAAAGCGGCAAACACGCTGAGAATGGCTGATTCAAAGAGCCCATGAATCTGATGGATGACGTCTTCGCTGGCCATAAGCTTCACTTCTGGCAGGTCCCTTGACCTGAGTGTAGTGAAGATTCCTGCCTTTTGCCTGGACCGCGCGATGATCCGCGCCGGCAGGCTCAGTGCGACTGGGCGCTGCGCTTGGGGTGCAGGTCCAGGGCGACGGAAACACCGACCAGGAAGGCTGGCGTCGCCTGCATGGACGATCCGCCCAGGGACTCCTGACGATCGACGCCGAGACCACCGAACAGCTCTTCCTTGACATAAGGGCTGACCCACTGATAGCCCATTTCAAAGCCGAGGCCGGTGCGTCGTTGCAAGCGCGGCCCGAGCTGGACGACATCGACCTGACCGCCGTAGGCGCCCACATAGAAGCCGTCGACATTGGCATCCTGCTCGATATAGCGACGCGCACTCATATTGAAATTCCAGCCCCCCCCCATCTGCCGAAACTGGCCGGCGCGGAACTCCACATTGCCGTACTGATTGCCGAGCTGATAGTGGGCGAACAGGCCATTATTGAAGCTGCCGATACCTACATACTGGGTCCATGGATCCGCCCATACGGGGAGAACCAGCATCAAAATATAGGCTTTGAGCAAAAAACGTGGCATGCCAACTTCCCTATCGTCTTGTCTTTATTATGCGGCAGGCGCTGCTGCCCGGGCAGTGTACCCGCCTGCGGCCCGGATCTTCAAGCCACCGGCGCTCCGACTTGCACACCGAGCTGTCGCAATATCGTTGCCGCCTCGTGATCCGATGTATCCAGACGGTAGGCGCTCGCCTCATGGCGCCAGGGATAAAAGCGTCGCAAGGCGTCGAAGCCGGCGCCATCACCAGGCGCCAGGGCGCGCAAGGCGGCATCGTCACGCAACAAGGGCACCATACGCAGCATGACCCTGGCAAGGACATCTCCCTCGTCGATACGACCGAGGTCGATACACGGCGAGACCGGCATGGCACAGGGACAGCTCTCCCCCCAGAATTCAAAGAGCGCCTCCAGCACGCGCAAGCTGCCGCGCCACTTGCCCTCCTGGCTGTAACCGGCGACATGGGGGCTGCCGAGCAGGACCTTGTCCAGCGTCGCCGACTGGATACAAGGCTCGCCCTCCCAGACATCCAGCACGGCATGCGCCAAAGGCCCTGTCCTCAGCGCCTGACGCAAAGCCGCTTCATCGACGACACCACCGCGGCAGGTCGAGATCAGAACGCTGCCCTCAGGCATCCGTGCCAGGGCTGCGGCATCGATCAGGCGCCAGGTGGCGTGTTCGCCTGAGCGCGTCAGCGGCACATGCAGGCTCAGCAACTGTGCCTGCTCCAGGAGCTCCGCCAAAGGCAGGCGCGGCCAGCGCTGATCGTCGACATAGGGATCACAGTAGAGAACCCGGCAACCGAGGCGGCTGGCCAGCGTAGCGACCCGTCGCCCGACCTCGCCCAAACCTACCACCCCCAGGGTGCGTCCACGCCAATCGAAGTCGCGCATGCTGCGCAGCGCGCACAGCGCCGCCAGGACATACTCGAGCACGGCCTGGGCGTTACAGCCGGGGGCTGAAACCACCTGGACACCACGATCGTGCAGCAAGACTTCGTCGAGATGATCGCGGCCTATGGTCGCCGTACCGACGAAACGCAGCTTGCCGGCATTACCCGCCAGCAAGGCTGCATCGACACGCGTGACCGAGCGCAGCAGCAGCACCTCGGCGTCAGCCACGGCTGCGGCATCGATGGCCCGCCCAGGCAGGCAGCGCAACTCACAGCGCGACTGCAGGGCCGCGGCGATACCCGGCATGTTTTCATCAGCGACAACAATCATCGCCGGCAATTACAAAAATACAAAATGACAGCGCCTCCAGGTCCTTTCCAGCCTTTGACTGTATCAGGACGATATGCGTTAATGCATCGCCTGCGCAAGAAACGATCCGCAACAGAACGGATCAAGAATAACGCAAATGATAAAGAACCGGGATGGCAAGATGACGGCATTGAAGCTGTTGCTTATCGCACTGACGATAGGCTGGGGAGCCCCAGTATGGGCTGATGATGCGGCCAGTACCGCCTCGACCGACCTGCAGTCACTCAAGGAAAATGTACTCAACCTGAACAAGGAGTTGAGTCAGCTCGAAGACGAGCTGCTTTACCCCAGTTCACAGTCTGCCCTGTACGTCTCCATCGAGGTAGGCTCGAGCGTACGCCTGGTCGACATCAACGTCTCCTTGGATGGCAAGAACGTTGCCTACCACTTCTACACCCCGCAAGAATACGCTGCACTGACCAAAGGTGGCATGGATCGCGTCTATAACGGCAACATCACCACCGGCTCCCATGAATTCAAAACCATCGTCACCGGCTATGACCCGCACGGCAAAAGCTTTCAGCGGGTGCTCACCTATGACTTTGTGAAAGGCGACCAGCGCAAGTACATCGAGCTGCATGTCTCCGATGACGCCAACAAATCGATGGCGGAGTTCCAGTTCCACGACTGGGACATCAAGCAGTAAGGAGACTCCACGCCCTCGACGCCACCTGCGAAGATCATCATGAAACAAGTTGCCAAGTTTCTGCGCTCGACCCTGGTTCTGACCAGCCTGTTCTGCCCGCTGCTGGCGCACGCCGACCAGGCCCTGGGCGGCGGTGACGACATCATCCCTGACCAGGACACCAGCCTGGTCGACAATCAGACCGACATACGCCAGTTTCTCTACGGCTCGGTGCTGTTTGACTACTACTCGGGCCGCTACTACTCGGCCATCAATGGCATCCTGACCGGCAAGGCACAAAAGTACTTTACCGACAAGACCGGCGAGACCGAACTGCTGCTCGGCAACATCTACAGCCGCATCGACATGCCGCGCTATGCCGATCAGGTCTATTCGCGCATCATCCAGCAAGACACCCTGAGCTCCATCAAGCAGCAAACCTGGCTGAGCAAGGGGGAGCTCTATCTGCATCGGGGCCAGCTCGATGAGGCTGAAAAAATCCTTGCCGTGCCGCGTGACGCCCTGACCCGTGATCAGGACGTCCATCGCCGTGTGCTGCTGGCCAACATCTATTTCGACCAGGGCAAGTACGCCCAGGCCAGCCAGGTGCTCGACAAGATTCCACTCGACACACGCTACTCGGCCTATGCCTACTACAACGCTGGCGTCAACGACTTGCGTGCCGGTCAGCACGCCCAGGGCTTGAGCGAGTTGAATAAGGTGGTGCAGATGCCCGAAGGCGACGACGAGCTCAATGCCATACGCGACCGCGCCTCGCTGGCGATGGCCTATGAAGAGCTGCACCTTAAGCAGCCGCAAGCGGCACGACAGTCGCTGCTCAATGTGCGTATCGATGGCCCCTTCAGCAATCCGGCCCTGCTCGCCATGGGTTATGTGCACTTTGCCGAGGGCCACTACAAGAAAGCCCTGTCCTTCTGGCTGGAACTGCTCAAGCGCAACCCCGCTGATCCTTCCGTGCTCGAAGCGATGATGCTGGCACCACGCGCCTATGAAGAGCTCAAGGCTTATCCGCAGGCGCTTTTTGGCTATGAGCTGGCTGCCAAAACCTTTCGTGCCGAGCTGGTACGCCTGGAAACCATCAGTTACCAGAGCCACCAGCCGGGATGGCTGGAGAGTCTCGATGTGAATGCCCGTGACGTGTCGCGCGATCCTTTCGCCAATGTCGACACGGTGTCCTCACGTCCAGGTCCGGCGGCTGTATTTCTCTACAAACTGTTCTCGCAGCCCAGCTTTGACCTCTACTACCAGGACTATCTGCAACTGGGCCAGCTGTCCTATGAGATGGACCGTCAGCAACAGTCCATTCAGGCCCTGCACCAGATCGCCGACAGCCACCGGGCGACGATTGCCGCCCACGATCATGAATGGCATGCCTTGCTACAGCGCCTCAGCCAGCGCAACGACCAGCTGCAGCAGCAGTTTGTCGACATACGTCAACGCGTCCAGGGCTTCAGTGAGCAGTCATCGTTCACCGACAGCGCCACCTATGAAGACGTCAATCGCCTGCACCGCCTGCAACGCCTGGAAAACAGCATCGCCCTGCTGCCGGATACGCCGCAGGCACGTGTCCTCCGTGAGCGTCTGCGGCGCGTGCGTGGCGTCGTACTCTGGGACATCGCCCACCATGCCCCGCTGGCGATGGAACAGGCACGCATGGATATCGATGAGATGACCGGCTCCATGCGCGTCCTGCAGGCACGTATCGCCGGCATCAAACAGCTGCTGGCCGACAGCGACGCATTCTACAAGAGCGCGACCGACCAGCAGCTGCAGCAAATCGGGGCGCACATGGGGCTGTCACGGCAGCTCATCATCGAAGCGCGCAAGAAAGATGCCGACAAGCTGCTCGCCATGACCGATCAGGCTTTAGGCAAGGAAAGAACCCTGCTCAAAGATCAGCTGGCATCTGCCTTGCTGGCAAGCGCCCGACTTCAGGACAGCGCCGCTTCAGCCCCCATTGACGAGGCCGCTCCGGCCAGCTCAGGTCATCCGCAACCATGAAATATTCACGTCCTTTCGTACTGCGCCCATGGACCCTGGCCCTCAGCAGCCTGGTGCTGGCGGCCTGCACCAGCACCAGCAATAACGAACAAAAAATTGCCCCGCTGGCGCATCATAATCAAACCCAGGGCACGCTGGCTGATCTTGAGAATCGCGACATCGTCATCAATGCTCAGGATCTCAAGCAAGCCACGGTGGAAGACGCTCTGGGCAACTACAAGGCGGCGACCACCGCCATGAGCGACGACAGCACCAAAGTCGACACCCTCAAGCGTATGGCGGACCTGACTGCCAAAGCCAGTGAAGCCCGCGAGCTCAAGCTCAACAGCGTACCCAGCACCGCCGCGACCGCTTCAGCCAGCGTCAAGAAAGGCATCAATCAAAATATCGACACCATGCTCTACAGCAATTTCATGCAGGGCATGGCGACCGCAGACTCGAAAGAAAAGGCGGCAGCCTACCTCGACCTTGCCAGCTCGGTGTCTGGCGATGTCGACCAGCAGAAGGTCAAGGTCGACTACACCCAGGCCATACACCTCTACGAAGAGGTGCTAGCCAACTCGCGCCAGCCCAAAGAGCGCCAGGAGACCTATTACAAGCTGGCCCGTCTTTATGACATCGCCGGTCGTAACAAAGAGTCCATCGACACCCTGGGCAAGCTGGTGCGGGAGTACCCCGACAGCCCGTACTACGTCGAAGCCGAATTCCGTCGTGGCGAGGCCTATTTCAAAGCTGGCGATGCCATCTCGGCCATCGCCGCCTATCAGCGCGTCATCGCCTCGCCACACGCTCGCCATTACCGCCAGGAGGCCCGCTACAAGCTGGGCTGGGCCTACTTTCGCAACGCTGACTATCCACAGGCGCTGGACACCTTTTTTCAGGTGGACGATGAACTGCGCCATGAAATTGCACAAAGCGTAGGCTCGCGCCAGCAGACCTTCAGCAAGCTCCTCAGCGACACCCAAAGGGTGATCAGCCTCTGCTTTATGCAGGAAGATGGCCCGAGCTCGGCGCGCAGCTGGTTCCAGTCCCATGGCAGCAAGCCCTATGAGGCTGACATCTACGCCGCACTGGGGAAAGAATACCTGATTCACAACCGCTTTCAGGATGCCGCCGACGCCTATCAGAGCTTCGTCGACACCCACCCGCTGGATGCCCGTGCGCCCGAGTTCAGCTCCAATGTCATCAAAGCCTATGAAGACGGCAACTTTCCTGACCTGATACTCCCGGCCAAGGTCAGCTTCATTCAGCGCTATGGCATCAGCAGCACCTATTGGCAACAGGCGTCGGCTGCCCAGCATGAGCAGTTGCTGCCTTTCTTGCGCAAGCACATGCTCGATCTGGCCCAGCACGATCACGCCGAAGCTCAAAAGACGCATCAGAGTGCGCTTTACCTGAGCGCCGTCGCCTGGTACCAGCAATACCTGGCCACCAGTCCGCCCGCTGATCAATCCATGCATATCCGCGAATTGCTGGGTGAAGCGCTCTACGCAGCCGGTCACTATGAAGAGGCCATCCACGAGTTTGATCAGACGGCTTATGGCTACAGCAACAACCCGCACGCCATCGACGCTGCCCGTTTCGAGTTGGCCGCCTACCAGGCCTTGCTGGAGGCGCATCGAGCGCAGGCCGATTACGAGCAGCTGTGGGCGCAGTCTGTACAGGCCTCTTTGCACTACGCCCAAGCCTTCCCCTCGGATCCGCACGCCGCTGGCATCCTGGCGGACATTGCTGACGCACAGCTGGCGCATAAGGACACCTTGGCCGCCGTTGCGACCGCTCGCCTGATCGTCAACCTGCAGCCGCCAGCGCAGGCCCGACAGCAGCTGGCCGCCTGGGAGGTGATCGCCAATGGCGAGTTCGATCTCGGTCAGGCCCAGGCCGCTGAAAGCGACTACTCGCGTGTGCTGGCCTTTGACAGCCCCTTGCTCAGCGACAGCGATCGCGCCATGTACCAGGAACGACAAGCCGCCGCCATCTACAAGCAGGCGGAAATATTACGTGATCAGCATGACATCGAGCGCGCCGTACGCACCTTCATGCGTGTCGGCGAGATGGTACCGAACTCACGCCTGCATCCGGTGGCCGAGTTCGACGCCGCCACCTTGCTGCTCAATACCCAGCAGTACGGGCGCGCCATCGATATTCTGGAGGCTTTTGCTCGCCAGTACCCCGACCATGCTCTCGCCCAGACCCTGCCGGAGAAGTTAGGTCTGGCCTATGAAAAAACGGGCAATGACCATGCCGCTTCCCTGCAGTTCGAAAAAATTGCCCAGGCGCAGATGAACAGCAATCCGGCGCTGGCCCGCGAAGCGCTCGCCCATGCGGCCGATCTGGCCGACAAGGCGCATGAGCCTGATCGTGCCGCAGCACTCAATGAAGACTTCCTGCGGCACTTTCAAAGTCCCGTCGGCGACGTCGCCGAGGTTCAGTACCACCTGCTGAAGTACTATCAGCAGCGCCTCGACGCCGCACAGTCGACCCGCCTGTTGCACGAACTCATCAACACCGACGCCAACGCCGGGGCCGAGCGCAGCAAGCGCACTCGCTACCTGGCGGCCATGGCCAGCTTTACCCTGGCGCAGCCTGATTTTGACGCCTTCGCCAACATCAAGCTCGATCAGCCCCTGAACACCTCGCTGACCGAGAAAAAGGCGCGTATGCAAGAGGCGCTCGCGGCCTACAACCGTGTCCTCGCTTACGGCATCGCCGAGTACACCACAGCGGCCAACTACCAGATCGCCACCTTGTATCATCAGCTGGCCAGCGACCTGATGGCCAGCGAGCGTCCGCCGCACCTGAGCAGCCTCGAACTTGAACAGTACAATATTCTTCTCGAAGAGCAGGCTGATCCCTTCGATGACAAGGCCATCGGCATCTATGTCGCCAATGCCGACCTGGTGAAACAGGGTATCTACGATACATGGGTACAAAAAAGCTTCGAAGCCCTGGCCAAGCTCTCCCCGGGTCGCTATGACCGGCACGAGCAGCTTGAACCGGTGCTGACAGCCGTATATTGAGGTTACGCATGAAACAGTCGCGCCTTTTTGCTTTGCTGAGCGTGCTGCTGGCGGCCTGCACCAGCGCACCACCGCACGCGCCGTCTACCCGCCAAGGCACGCCGGCCCAGGCTACGCCACAGCAGTCGGCTTTTCTTATGGACGCCCTGCGCCAGCGCATGCAGGCACCACGTGCCGCCAAACAGAGCGGCGCGGTGGTGGTGCCGGTGGCGAGCATGAGCCGGCATGAGCCGGTGGTGCCCCCGAGTGCCGCCCTGATGGCGGCTTTACAGCCGGATGCTGCCGGCAGCAATACCCGTGCAGCCATGCTCAGCCAGGCCGCCCACGCCGATGACGCCAAGCACGGCGCCGTACAGGCGGTGGTCCCACCGGCGGTCAGCGATGCCTACGATCGCGCTCTCGACATGATGCGCCAGGCTCAATATCCGCAAGCCCTGCAGGAATTCGAAAATCTGGCCGCACACAATCCTTACTACTCCGGGCCCTGGGTCAATCAAGGGCTGATCTTCATCCAGCAGAAACGCTACGATGACGCCGAAAAAGCGCTACGCCGCGCCATAGCCATCAACGATGCCAATCCTTATGCCTGGAACGCCCTGGGCAGCACCTTGCGCCATCTGGGACATTTTGATGAGGCCCGTCACGCTTACGAACGCGCCTTGAGCCTGGACCCGGACTATGCCCGCGCGCACTTCAACCTGGCTATACTGGGAGAGCTTTACCTGCAGGACCTGCCCTTGGCCCTGACCCACTATATGCGCTACCAGGCCTTGCAAACCGAGCCTGATCCAGCGGTGGCACACTGGATTGTTGACCTCAAGCGTCGTACCGGCTACAAAGACCCCGCGCCGCCGCAGTCGCCAGCTGTGGCACCAGCGCCACAACCCGCAGGAGCGACCTCATGAAAGCTGCACATGCCCTGCTTTTGCTGAGCTTGCTGCCGACGCTGGGCCGGGCTGAGGGCACCTCGCCACCGGCGGCCAGCGCCCCGGCGAATAGCGACAACGGTGGCAAAACCACCATCGTCGGCAATCTCGAAGCCCCCGAGGTCTCGAATATACTGCCCTGGCAGACGCTCAGTGAAAGCAAGCTCAGCAAAGAGGCGGTCACCGCCTCGGTCCTGCAAGAATCGCTGGAGCCTTTGGATCCGGACACCCTCAAGCGTGAGCTTGAGTTTCATAAAGCCTTGGATGGCAACTCAGAATAAATCGGCCTCAAGGCCATCAACCTAGCTGGAGAAAAAGCAATGGGTATGTTTCAAAGCATGATCAAATTCATCCAGGCCGGCGAGATTTGGGTCTACCCCATCTTGATCGCCATGGTCAGTGGGCTGGCGATCTGCCTTGAACGCTGGCTGTTCCTACGCAGTGTCACCAGGAACAACAGCCAATTGTGGGCCGAGGTCTATCCCATGCTCGGCAAAGGCCAGTTGAAAGCAGCCCTCGACAAGGTCCGTGATTCCGACATGCCGGTCGCACGCATACTCACCCAGGGCATCACCCGCGCCCTTTCTGCACGTCGCCAGGAAGACGTCGAACTCGCTCTGGAAGAAGGCCTGATGGAAGCCATGCCGCGCATCGAAAAGCGGACCGGCTACATCTCGACCATCGCCAACGTCTCGACGCTGCTCGGCCTGCTCGGCACCATCATGGGCCTGATCGACGCTTTTGCGGCGGTTGCCAGTGCCGACCCCGCGCAAAAAGCCGACCTGCTCTCCAAATCGGTGTCCGTCGCCATGAACACGACAGCTTTGGGCTTGATCTCAGCCATTCCGCTCATGCTGCTCTACGCCTTCTTGCAATCGAAGACCAACGAGGTCATAGAAAGCCTGGAAATGGTGAATGTGAAGTTCATGAACATTTTGCGCCAGCTCAGCCAGCAAAAGAGTGAGTGAGGCGCGCCTATCATGCGTATCCGTCACCGCGACACCGAATTTGAGCTCGACCTGACCACCTTCATCAATCTGATGGTGGTGCTGCTCTCCTTTTTGCTCATCAGCTCTGTGGTGCGTGAGGTTTCGGTGCTGAACGTCAACCTGCCCGCCGCCGGCGGTTCGGCTTCAGCCCCACCCGCGAAAAAAGCGCTGGTCCTGGAAGTCATGATCCTGCCGGGTCAGTTGCTCGTCGCCGACCGGCAAACAGGTCCCCTGAAAAGCATTCCCGATCGCCAGGGGCAGCATGACTACGCCGCGCTCAATGACTACCTGCAAACGATCAAAAAACAATACCCCAGCCTCAGTGAGGCGACGATACTGATGCTGGCGAGCACCCCCTATGACGACCTCATCCACACCATGGATGCGGTGCGTTATAAAGTTGAGGATGTCGGCAGCAACAGCATACATACCGCCCTGTTCCCTGACATCGCCCTCGGCGATGCTCCGGCTCAGGCCCCTGGAGTCGTGCCGCATGCCTAGTAAGAATGCCGCCAAGATGCGTCTGATCCGACGCCATCGCCGCAACAAGCCGGCGACGATCATGCTCACCTCGATGATCGACATCTTCACCGTCCTGGTGTTCTTCCTGATCGTCAACTCGCAGTACCAGGTGCATCTGCCGAACAACAAATCCATGCACCTGCCCAAGTCGGACGCCCAGGACTTCCCCAAAGAGAAGCTCTCGGTGATGATCACACCCGAGGATATCTATGTCGATGATCGCAAAATCGCCTCGGTCCAGTCCGTCCTTGCCAGTCAGGACAGTTTCATCCCGGCGCTCCAGCAGGAGCTGCAATACCGCAGCAAGCGTATGCCCGCGGAGCGCGACGATCAGGGTCATATGTCGCGGGAGATCTACATCCTCGGTGATCGCCGGACCCCTTATGCGCTGCTGCGCAAGGTCATGGTGACCTGCTCGATGACCGACTTCTCGCGTATTTCTTTCGCCGTTGAGCGCCATAAAGGAGGCCCGGCATGAACCCGCAAGCTGCCTTGCCCAACGAGGCCTTGTTGCCATGGAACAGCCTGCCCGCCGATGATCAGCGTTTTCGCCGCATTTTCTATACAGCGGTCGGCGCGGCCGTCATCATCTGCCTGATCATTCCCCATATACCGGTGGCCAAGATGTCTCGCGAACAGCGCGACGCCCTGGCCGATCAGTCGCGTATCGTGCATATCGCACTGGCCACCCACTTCGCGCCTCTGGAGATGCCCAAGCCCCAGCAGGAAAAGCAGGCCACCCCCGCGAAAGAGCACAAGACACCGACCCAGACCAAAGTCACACCGAAAAATGAGACGCCGAGCAAAACACCGCCACCGGCCAGCAAACCGGTCGAGCACCTCAGCACCCCGGCAGAAAACCATGCCACCAGCCATATCGAGGTCGATCAGGCGCGCGCCAAAGCGGCCAGCCTGATGAAAGAGCAGGGTTTCGATCAGCTGGCCGCTTTGCGTGACATGGTGCCGCAGGCCGGTGGCGGATCCGGCGATCACCCGCTGACCCGTGGCGGGGACGCAGACAACGGCACCAGCCGTGCCCTGATCACCGCCAGGGCGGGTGCAGGCAGCGGTGGCCTGGCCTCGGCCGGTTATGGGGGCCCGGTCAGCTCCGGCTATGGTGGCGGCAAGGCCGGCGGGCGCGGTAGCCGTGGCCTGCACGCGCTGTCGAGCAGCGTCCAGGAGGAACACGTCGTCAGCAAGCTGGCCGACGCCGATCGCAAAACCGATGACAAGGGCAAACTCAAGCGTTCACGCGATGAGCTGCAGCGCACCTTTGACAAAAACAATGGCGCACTGCAAGGCCTCTATCAGCACGCCTTGCGCGATAATCCGGCCTTGCAGGGCCTGCTGGTGCTGCGCCTGAGCATCGCCGCTGATGGCAGTGTCACCGATTGCCAGGTGGCCTCCAGCCAGCTCAACGACGCCGAACTCGAGCAAAAAATCACGCTGCGGGTCAGAATGTTCCATTTCGAGCCTATCAACGGGGACACCTGGACCGGTGAGTACACGCTGAACTTCCAGCCGCCCAACAACTGAGCCCCAAGCGGCAACCGGGCAGGGGGAAAGACTCCCCCTGCCCAGAGAATCTGCAGCCCTTTTGCCGACCGGCGCCTCAAGTTCAGCGCCAGCTTGCCGATAGCAAGGGATAGAGGCTTGCGGAGTATTCGATGATGGCCAGTCAGGCAGGCACCGTCTTGTCGATGCAGGATTACCGGGAAAGGCGGCGGCCGCGCATCCTGCGTATTGCACCTGAGCTCGACGGGCTGGAGATGCTGTACAGCAATGATAGCGCCCGAGAACAGAGTTTCAGTTTGCGCATCCTGTTTTGGGGGCTGCGCGAAGATGGCCAGACGGTCGGCATGGTGCCCTGGTTGCGCACCCTGATCGAGTGCCCTTCCTTGTGCGATCCCCTGAATGGTCACTTCGTCGGCTACCATGACCCGGGTATCGATCGTGTCTTTCACGAGGCACCGCCGCACAAGGTCGCCGAGCTGCAAAGTGCTGCCGAATATTTTCGTTACGATCGCCAAACCGATGGCGCCATCATACAGGAACTGCCTGATCTTTTAGGCACGCACGCGGCGCTCACCCACGACAGGTTTCGCAGCTTTTTGCTCTGCGAAGTCATCAGCTGGAGGCTGCTCGCCGACGGTCAGGTCCAGGGCATGCTGATCGACCCTTCACGACTCAAAAGCACCCCGGTGCTGCCCGGTGACGCCTGTCTCTATCCTGCGGCCAGCAATCCCGATTTCCGCTACTACTTTCAGCACCGTGTCGCCAACAAGATCAAGCAGCGCGACCCGGACACCATGGCCGCCATCTACACGCTCATCGAGTAAGCAGCGCTGCGGCCGACTCAGCCGCCTTTGCGCAATCGATAGAGAAACTCATCACCCTGGCACTCCTGCTGGAGCAGGGTGTGACCGAGAAAATTGCAGAATTTGGGAATATCCCTTTGTGTTGAAGGATCACTGGCCAGCACCACGATCTCCTCACCCGGTGCCAGCTTGCGCACCGCCGCATGCAGCAGCATCAAAGGCTCCGGGCAACGCAGACCGCGCGTATCGAGCTCGGTCAGGCTGAGCTTGTCGACGTCATGATCATTCACTCTTTCACCTCGTCATCTTCGGCGAAATGGCCCCTGGAAGATCGCTCATTCTATGGCATGATGCCTGCACTCGACCAGACAGGATGTCGCCATGCAGCAACTGTGGCTCAATGTGTACCACGACCCTGCTTTTTGGGGCATCGTCAGCATTCCTGTGGTGGCCGCTGTCGTCACCTGGGCGCATGTCTGGCTGGCGATGAAGATGGTTTTCCACCCGATCAATTTTATCGGCCTGCGCGAGCCCTACTTGGGCTGGCAAGGCATCATCCCGCGCAAAGCTGGGCGCATGGCGGGCATCATCGTCGATAACGCACTGATCAAGCTGGGATCCGTGGAAGAGTTTTTCAGTGAATGCCAGCCCGAGCAGGTCGCCGAGCAGATCGCCTTCCATATCCGGGAGCACGCCGATGAAATCGCCGACGAGCTGATGTCCCAGCACAGCCGCGTGCTCTGGGAAAATCTGCCGCGTGAACTGCGCCAGGTGCTCGTGCAGTCCCTGCGCCGCCATGCCGGGCCCATCGCCCATAAAATCCTCGCCGATCTGGAGGACAAGGTCAGCGACTACATCGATCTGCGCGCCATGGTCGTACGACGTATGAGTGAGGACAAGAAACTGCTCGTCACCATGTTTCAGCAAGTCGGTCACCAGGAGATCGCCTTCATCGTCCACAGCAGCTTCTGGATAGGTCTGTTCTTCGGCGTGATCCAGATGGGGCTATGGATCACCTTGCCCTACAGCTGGGGTCTGCCCCTTTACGGTGCGGCGCTCGGCTACCTGACCAACTGGGTCGCTTTGACCCTGGTCTTTGAACCGACACAAGCCTACCGCATCGGCAGCGCGCGTTTTGGCGTGACCATCCAGGGCCTGTTCCTGCGCCGTCAGGCCGAGGTTTCCGAGATGTTCGCCGAACTTACCTCGCGTGAGGTGCTCAACATCCACAGCTTCATGCATGAGATGTTCTACGGCCCACGCCAGGAGCGCACCCGCGCGCTGGTGCTTCGGCACATACGCCCGGTGCTGGAAAGCCTGAGCGTACGCACCGCAGCCCTGGTCACCCTGGGGCCACGCGCCTACGCCGACCTCAAGCTGCAGGTCGTCGACACCATGATCGCCAACACCATGCGTCCCCTCGCCGACCCCGAGCTCAACCGCCGCCATGGCCAGCTCCTGCGCCTCAGCCTGGCGCAGCGCATGAAGCAGATGAGCAGCGTCGAATTTCAAGGCTTGCTGCGACCGGCCTTCCAGGAAGACGAATGGATCCTGATCGCCATGGGCGCCATCATGGGCCTGATCGCCGGTAGCCTGCAGCTATGGCTGGGTTTCCACTGAAATCAATCAAAAACGATGGTCTTGTTGCCATGGACGATGATGCGATCTTCAAGATGCCAGCGCACCGCCCGAGCCAGCACCTGACGCTCGAGATCCTGGCCGAGATGACGCAGGCTGTCGACATCGTCACGATGTGATACACGCGCCACACCCTGCTCGATAATCGGCCCTTGATCGAGCTCAGCGGTCACATAGTGAGCTGTCGCACCGATCAGTTTGACCCCCTTGTCATAAGCTTGCTGGTAAGGATTGGCACCGACAAAAGCCGGCAAAAAGGAATGATGGATATTGATGATGCGCTGTGGCCAACGTGCCACCAGCTCAGGCCCCAGTATCTGCATATAGCGCGCCAGGACCACCAGGTCAGCACCCTGCCAGAGCGCCTCCACCTCCGCTTCAGCCTGATCCCGGCGATCGGCGCTCATCGGCACATGATGGAAGGGCACCGCAAAACCTTGCACATCGCCGGCCAGATCGGCATGGTTGCTGATCACCGCCTGGATCTCGCAGGGCAGCGCGTCCCGCGACCAGCGCCAGAGCAGTTCGAGCATGGCATGATCATGTCGCGAGACCATGATGACGACACGCTTGCGATAGGCGGCATGACTGATCTGCCACTGCATGTCATAGCGCTGGGCCACCGCTTCCCTGAAGGTCTCCGCCAGCATCTTTTGCGAGAGATCCAGGTGCGGCGTCTGAAACTCCAGGCGCATGAAGTAGGTGCCGCCCTGGGCGGCGGTGGCGTACTGGTCAAGGGCGGTGATATTGGCGCCGTGATTGTACAAAAAGCTCGACACCGCATGGACGATGCCCGGACGATCCGGGCAAGTGATCAGAAGGCGCGCAGTAGTCTGTAGATTCATAGCCACGACGAGAACCCGGACATCCCAGGCGGAACGGCTCACCACGCACCGGCGGTGGATCTCGCATCTCCTGACAGGGCCATTCCTCACAAGCACGAACATGTCGCATAGCCACGGCGACTCCATGCACATCATCGCTGAAAATCAGTGCGCTGACCAGATAGGCGGGGCCACACGGCGCCGTACGCAACTACCAAATCCGCATCGCCAGGACCACCCCGACCTGAGCGGCATGGCCCGCCACCGCCTTTCCCTGCACCTGTCCCTGCAGATGAAACAGGCCGAGTTCGGGCACCAGGCTGGCTTGCGGCGTCAAGCGGATTTTGACACCGCCACCGACGCCGCCGGTAGAAAAATGGTTGAGAGCCTGACCCCCCGCTGCCGTCGGTATGGCGGTGGCGACATAACGAAAATCGGCAAACAGGGTGTATCGATCCGTCATGACTCGGCTGCTGATCAGATCCACACCCGGGCTCCAGGCGGTCTTGGACTGACCCGATATCTCGACATGGGCGTAGGCCAGGCCGGCCAGGATGGCCCATTGGTTGGCCGCTGCCGGATCACTGATCCGGTATTTGCCATCGAACTCACCGCCCAGGGTCGGCCCGAGCGCTGAAAACGGCAAGGTCACCTGGACCAGGCGATAGCCGACATCCACATCATCACTCAAGCCCCAGCGAAAGCCGGCATGGGGAATGAAGACGCTTGAGCTATCTTGCGAGGGGCTGCCGACACGCGAAAACTGTCCGCCGGTACCGGCGATGACACCCAAGCCCCCAGCAGGCAGCGTATCGGCGGCGGAAAAGCCGAGCAACCAGAAGGCTGATGCAGGCAAGACCTTGAACAGCAAGGCCAGTTGCAAAGCCCAGGACGGGCGATGCCGGCAGAACCGATGGAACAAGGCGTGCATACGAGCTTCCTCAACTTTTGACATGTTCTGCAACCCGGCAGACGGTGTGGGCTCGACACGCGTCGCCGCAAGCCGTCCTCGGCGGCTGAATAGGTGGCCCGATGACACGACACCAGGATCGCCGTCACGATGGCTGTTCAGGGTGTCGCCTGGGTGAGCTGTTGCCTGAATAGCCTTGGGGTCATGCCAGTCCAGCGTCGAAAGGCGCGGTGAAACGCGCTCACCTCTGAAAAGCCCATCAAGGAGCTGATCTCTTCCAGACTGAGATCAGGGCGTCGCAGATAGAACAGGGCCGAGTTCTTGCGCCATTCATCACGCAGCTGGTGAAAACTGCAGCCGGCTTCGCGCAGCGCCTTGCGCAAGCTCGCTGCGCTCATGCCCAGCTGCAGGCTGACCTCGTCGAATTCAGGCAAGCGATCAAGCGCCCGATGACGCAAGACGCTGCGCAGCCGCTGTACGATATCCGGGCTGCCTGCCGACCCCTCGATCAAGGTGCTCAGGGAGTTGCGTAAAAAAGGTGTCAAGGTCTCCGGACTTTGCAGCACCGGCGCATCGAGCACCACAGCCTCGAGCACGATGGCATTACGCTGCTGGTTAAAGAGCAGAGGGCAATCAAAGAGGTAGGCAAACTCGCCGGCTTCTTGCGGCGGCGCAAAATCGAACTCCAGGGCCTCGGCCTTGACCTCGCGACCGATCAACCAGGACCAGAAGCGCAGGGCAAGAAAAATCGTGGCCTCGACCATGATGTCACGATGCGCCGCCTGGGGCATGGTCAAGACAAAGATCGCCTGCTCACCCTCACGCTGCAGGCTCATGCCACCGGGCAGATCAAACATGGCGTAAAAAGCCGCGCTACGTTCGATCGCCTTGCCCAGATTGCGACAATGGATGACGGCGTGCGCCATCATCGCGAAGGTACCGGGCCGCGATCGTGTCGAACGCCCAAGACCCAAAAACTCATCACCACTGCGCTGCATGGCCTCTTGCAAAAGCTCGACAAAAACTTTCTGGCTGATGCGCGCTTTCGGCTGCTGCAGCACGCTGCGATCGATGCCGCGGGCAGCCAGCAAAGACTCCACGGTCAAGCCCTGACGCGCGACACCCGCCAGTATTTTGCTGACGTAATCCAGCGACAGGCTATATTCCATGCTCATACTCTATTGCACATCCAGACCCGCTTGCGATTATCATAGGCTCCTGATCCTTCACGACCCGTTCCCATGTCTCTGTCTCCAGGCACCCGCGCCGTGGCCTATATGAGCGCATCGGCCCTGCTCTTTGCCAGTATGGGGGTGCTCATACGCCTGGTCTCCCACCAGGCTGACAATCTGAGTATCGTCTTTGCCCGCAACCTGGTCGCCACGGTGGTCATGGCGCCGTGGATGCTGCGTCACGGCTTCAGCGATTTTCGCACACCGCGACTCGCTCTGCATCTCGGTCGAGCGCTGGTCGGGCTCGGCTCCATGTACGGCTTTTTTTATGCCCTGGCGCACATTCCCCTGGCCAATGCGATGGTCTTCACTTACTCGGCGCCGGTGTTCATTCCCGTCTTTGCCTGGCTCCTGCTCGATGAACGCATTCATGCCCGCGTCATCCTGGCGACCGCTTTAGGCTTTCTCGGCGTCATTCTCGTCTGCCGACCGCAAGGACCGGCGCTGTGGAACCTCTACACGCTCATCGGGATCGCATCGGCGCTGCTGGCGGCACTGGCCTTCGTCGCCGTCCGCGCCCTCAGCAGCAGCGAAAAACCTTCACGCATCGTTTTTCTCTTTGCCTGCATCAGCACGCTCATCTCTGGCCTCGTCTTTCTCGGCATGGGCTCACGCCCGCCCATGTCCAGTCTCACCTTGCTGCTGGCCATAGGGCTCATCGCCACACTCAGCCAGCTCTGCCTGTCTCGAGCCTATGCGCTGGCCGCCGCCTCGCGTATCGGCCCGGTCAACTACCTGAGCATCGTCATCGCCGGCTTCTATGGCTGGGCGCTCTGGGGAGAGCGGCCCTCGCCGTCGAGCTTGGCCGGCTTTGCCCTGATCATCGTGGCCACACTGCTCTGCCTTAACGCCCGCCGCCCGGCCCCTTCCCCCCCGGCATAGGTGGCATCTTCAGTCCCGGCGGCAGGCCCGCCGCACCCATACCCGGCAAACCACCACCGCCTTGCATCCCCCGCATCATCTTCAGCATGCCGCCGGGCGAGGCGATCTTTTTCATCATCTTTTCCATCTGGGCATGCTGCTTGAGCACGCGATTGATGTCCTGGATCTGGGTCCCTGAGCCTTGTGCGATACGCCGCTTGCGTGAACCGTTGATGAGATCCGGGCGCCGTCTCTCCGCCATGGTCATGGACTGGATGATGGCACGGGTCTGCCGTATCGCTTTCTGCGGGCCCTGATCGGACTGCAACTGCTGGAGCATGGCGGCATTGACGCCGGGCAGCTTGTCGAGCATGCCCATAGGTCCACCCAGGGCATCCATCTGCTCAAACTGGTCGAGCATATCCTGGAGGTCAAAGCCCTTGCCCTTTTTCAGTTTGTTGGCCAGCTTTTCGGCCTTTTCCTTGTCGAGCTTGCGCTCGGCCTCTTCCACCAGTGTCAGCACATCGCCCATGCCGAGGATGCGCGAAGCCATGCGATCGGGGTGAAAGGCCTCGAGGGCGTCGCTTTTCTCCCCGGCACCGAGGAACTTGATCGGCTTGCCGGTCAGTGCACGCACCGACAGCGCCGCACCGCCACGCGCATCACCGTCGACCTTGGTCAGGATGACGCCGGTCAATGGCAAGGCGGCATTAAAGGCCTGCGCGGTGTTGGCCGCATCCTGGCCGGTCATGGCGTCGACCACGAACAGCGTTTCGCTGGGCTTGAGCGCGGCGTGCAGCGCCTTGATCTCCTCCATCATCTGTTCGTCGACATGCAAACGCCCGGCGGTATCGACGATGAGCACATCGGCCGCCTTGATACGCGCCGCCTGCACCGCGTCGCGCGCGATCTGCAAGGGCGGCTGATCGGCCTGCGAGGGAAAGAAAGCGACATCGATATCGTTCGCCAGAGTCTGCAACTGAAGTATCGCAGCCGGTCTGTAGACGTCCACCGAGACCACCATCACCGACTTTTTGCGCTCTTTCAGATGGCGCGCCAGCTTGGCAACGGTGGTCGTCTTGCCGGCGCCTTGTAGACCGGCCATGAGCACCACCGCCGGTGGCGTCGTCGCCAGATTGAGGCTGGCGTTGGCCTCACCCATCAGGCGCACCAGCTCATCATGGACGATCTTGACGAAAGCCTGGCCGGGGGCCAGCGACTTCATGATTTCCTGGCCTAAAGCGGCTGAACGGATGTGATCGATGAAGTCCTTGACCACCGGCAGGGCCACGTCAGCTTCGAGCAGGGCCTTGCGCACTTCCCGCAAGGTGTCTTTGATATTGTCCTCATTGAGACGCCCGCCCCCGGTGGCCTGGCGCAATGCATGGGTCAATCGATCGGTCAGATTATCGAACATCGTGCGCGTCCCATTGTCAAAAGCGCCATTATAGCTGGCGCAGGCGCGCTCCTGCCATGCGCATTTTCGTGCGCCGGTTGTAGCTCAAGCCCGGCTGTGAGACACTGCAGCAAATGACCGCCTGGGAGTTGCAAGCGACGTGTCGACCTTTTTGAGCCTGGCCGCAGCCTTGCTCTACCTGAGCGCCAGCTATCAAGTGGCCCGCGCATTGTGGCAAGGACTGGCCCTGAAAACAGCGCAGGTGATCGCTGTAGGCAGCTTGGCAGCCGTTTTTCACGGCCTGGTTCTGGCACCGCAACTCCATAGCCCGCAAGGACTGGATCTCAGCCTCTTCCGTGTGCTCAGCCTGCTTGCCTGGCTGGTCGCTGTACTGACCCTGCTCCTGAGCATGGCGCGACCGGTCATCTCCCTGGGGGCCCTGGCCTTTCCCCTGGCCGCGTTGTCAGCCCTGGCCTCACAGTTTTTTGTGATCGACTATCACCCCATCGCTCACCTCTCGCGAGTTGACGAGGCGCACATCTTGCTGTCCATTCTTGCCTACGGCCTGTTTTTCCTGGCGGCCGCCATGGCCGCCATCCTGCACTACCAGAATCATCGTCTCAAGCAGCGCCGCCCCCTGCCCATGGGACGTGTCATACCGCCTTTGCAGACCCTCGAGCTCCTGCTCTTCGATGTACTGCTGGCCGCCTGGGGCCTGCTCACCCTGGCCATGGTGATAGGCTTGTCGGTGGCCACCAATCTGCATGCGCAGCACCTGCTCCATAAAACCGTTTTCTCCATCGCCGCCTGGCTGCTCTTTGGCACGCTGCTCGCCGGTCGCCATCGCGGTGGCTGGCGCGGACCGCGCGCCGTGCAGCTGACCTTGATCGGCTTCGCTTTGCTCATCGTCGGTTTTTTTGGCAGCAAAGCCGTGCTCGAACTCGTCCTGCATGTCAACTGAACGGAGCTCGTCATGGCGCTAGCTTCGGTGAGTCAGTCGCTCCTGACCATGAGCCTGAGCATTACCGGATCCGCCTTCTTCTCGGCCGCTGAAACGGGCATCATGACCGCCAACCGCTATCGCCTGCGTCATCAGGCCAAGCTCGGCAACCGTTCAGCGCAACGCATCCTCGACCTGCTCAGCACGCCCGATCGCCTGCTCAGCCTGATCCTCATGGGCAATGCCCTGATGAACGTCACCGCCGGCTCCGCCGCCACCCTGTTGGGCCTACGCATTTCCGGGGATAGCGGTGTAGCCCTGTTCACCGGCTTGCTGACCTTCGTTCTGCTGATCTTCGGTGAGGTCGGCCCAAAAACCTTCGCCGCCGCCTATCCAGAGCGCGTCGCCTATCCTGCAGCCTGGGTCCTGAGCCCCCTGCTCTTCCTGACACGCCCCCTGGTCGACGCCATACAGACCCTGGCACGCCTGCTCTTTCGCTTCCGGATGGCCGCCGACCTGCCCCCCGAAGAGCTCAACAGCGACGAATTGCGCACCCTGGTGCATGAGTCCGATGTACTCCCCAATCAGCGTCGCGGCATGCTGCTCGGCGTCCTTGACCTGGCCAGCATACGCGTCAATGACATCATGGTGCCGCGCCAGGAAGTGGTCGGCATCGATATCAACGCCGAAGTCGACGCCATCATCGAGCAGCTGCGTTCGATACAGCACACCCGCCTGCCGGTCTACCGCGGCGAGCTCAATGACTGCATCGGCATCCTGCACATACGCCAGGCCACCCGCTTTCTCAACTCCGAACAGCTGACCCGGGCCGAGATCCTGCAGCACGTGCGCGAGCCTTATTACGTCCCGGAAGGCACCTCCCTGCCGGCACAGCTGCGCAACTTCCAAAAGCGCAAGCAGCGCATGGGGCTGGTTGTCGATGAGTACGGGGACATCCAGGGCTTGGTCACCCTGGAGGATATCCTCGAGGAGATCGTCGGCGACTTTACCACCGATGGCAGTCCCTCGCCCTCCTTCCAGCGCGAAGCCGATGGCTCTTACCTGCTCGAGGGCAGTCTCTCCCTGCGCGAGCTCAACCGCCGCCTGCACTGGCAGTTGCCGGTGGACGGCGCTCGCACCCTGAGTGGCCTGATCATCGAACACCTCGACACCATTCCTGAATTTCCTGTTTCCCTGCGTATCGGACCTTACATCATCGAGGTCGTGCAGATGCGTGACAACACCGTGCGCAGTGCGCGCGTCCACATCCTGGAGCCTGAGCGTGAGTGATGCCTGCCTCGAACTGACCCTGGAACTGCTGCGCCGTCCCTCGATCACCCCGCACGATGAAGGCTGTCAGCCACTCCTGCTCGAACGGCTGCAGGCGATCGGTTTTCAGGGCGAATTCATGGATGCCGGGGAGGTGCGCAACCTCTGGGCTCGACGTGGACAGCAGGGCCCCCTGCTGGTTTTTGCCGGACACACCGACGTGGTCCCCACCGGGCCTCTGCCGCAATGGCACAGTCCGCCGTTCACCCCCACGATCCGCGACGGCCTGCTCTACGCACGCGGCGCCGCTGACATGAAGTCGTCCCTGGCCGCGATGGTGGTCGCCTGCGAGCGCTTCTTTGCCCGCCATCCCGAGCCGCGAGGCAGCGTCGCCTTTCTCATCACCAGCGACGAGGAAGGTGTCGCTCGCGATGGAACACGTCACGTCGTGGAGCTGCTGCGCCAGCGCGCTATCCATCCCGACTGGTGCATCGTCGGAGAGCCCTCGAGTGATGCGCATCTGGGCGACACCATCAAGGTCGGCCGCCGCGGCTCGCTCAATGCGGTGCTCAGGATCATCGGCCGGCAAGGCCACGTCGCCTACCCGCAGCGTGCTGACAACCCCATACACCGGGCGATGCCGGCCCTGGCGGAGCTCTGTAGCGAAGTCTGGGACCAAGGCAATGCCGACTTTCCAGCCAGCTCTTTGCAGATCTCCAACATCAGCGCCGGCACCGGCGCCAACAATGTGATCCCTGGCGAACTGAGCGCCGTTTTCAACATTCGCTTCAGCACCGAAATCGACGAAGCCAGCCTGCGCGCGCGCACCGAGGCCATCCTCCAGCGCCATGGCCTGTCCTACGAGATCAGCTGGAGCCTCAGCGGCCTGCCCTTTCTGACCCCGGACGGCCCGCTGCGCCAAGCGGTCATCGACAGCATCCAGGCCCAGCTGGGAAGGACCTGCGTCTGCTCGACCTCGGGAGGCACCTCGGACGGCCGCTTCATCGCCACCCTGGGCACCCAGGTGGTCGAACTGGGCCCCATCAATCACAGCATTCATCAGATCGATGAGTGCGTCGCCGTCGCCGATCTGGAGGCCCTCGCTCGCGTCTACGAGGACATCCTGGTACGCCTTTTAGGCTGAGCTCAGTACTTCTCTCCGACTTCGCGCAGACGCATCAAGCCTTCCTGCGCGACCGTCGCCACCAGCACGCCCTGGCGACTGAAGATCTTGCCACGGTTGATGCCGCGTCCGCCGGAAGAGCTGGGTGAATCCATCTGGTAAAGCAGCCAGTCGTCCATACGGAAATCCCTATGGAACCACATGGCGTGGTCGAGGCTGGCCGCCTGGATATTCGGCTGCATAAAGGACACCCCATGCGGCAGCATGGCGGTCCCCATCAGGGCAAAATCGGAAGCGAAAGCGAGCATGCTCTGATGCAGCAGCCTGTCGTCGGGAAGTTCGGCCTGCGCCCGCATCCAGTGAAAACGGCAGGGCTCCTGCGCCTGCGGCGCAAAAGGGTTGATCGGATCGATGGGACGTATCTCGATGGGGCGCTCGCGCGCAAAAGACTCGCGTATCTTCTCCGGTAAAAGATGGGCGATGCGGGCGCGCAGCTCGGTCTCGTTGGGCAGGCCTTCCGGCGCCTGCACCTCCGGCATGGGCTCCTGGTGATCGAGACCATCTTCTTCGACCACGAAAGACGCCATCATGGTGAAAATAGGCTGGCCATGCTGTATGGCCCGGACCTGGCGTGTCGAAAAGCTCTTGCCATCGCGCAGACGGTCGACCCAGTAGACGATGGGCGCATGGATATCACCTGCGCGCAGGAAATAGGCGTGCAGGGAGTGCACGCTCCGTCCTTCGACGGTGCGGCCGGCCGCCATCAAAGACTGGCCGAGAACCTGTCCGCCAAAGACGTTTTTACCGACAATATTGCGGCTCTGACCACGATAGATACCCTGCTCAAGACACTCGAGATCGAGCAGCTGCAACAACTCTTCAATGACCGGGGACACCTTGACTCTCCTGTGCATAGATCCCCTTACCTTAGCACATCATGCAAGGCCTCAGCGCTGCACGGCCATCGACCACACCTGACCATCGACAGCATCGAGACAGAGACGGTAGCGCCCCGGTGGCACCGGCACCTGCGCCGGCAGGAAGATACGCGCCTTGGCACCCACCGGCCCGGTGATCCCAAAAGCACCATCATGGATCTTCTGATAAGCGTAGTCGTTGACGTAAGCCTGCCGGGGCAGCTGCGCCAGTTGCGCACCATCCCAGGTCTCGACCGCCTGCCCACGGGCGTCGAGCAGACGCACGCGCAGGACCTGAGAGGGCGCCTCCGGGGTGCCTGCATCGACATAGGCGTGGAAGCTGACCCGGCCATCGGCCTCCAGGCGGCCCTCTTGCAAGGACCAATGGTGGCGTGTCGGACTGACCGGGCCGGGATGGAAGGCCGAATAGACGGAACCCCGATAGTGGTCATAGGTCCCGACGACGAAGATCACCGTCAGCAACACTGCCGCCAGGCCGAGCCGCTGGAGTGCAGCGTCGCGCAGCGGCAGCTCACGATCGCCCAGGCAAAAGTCGAGCCCGCGATTAGCGCTGAGACCGGGGTGCTTGTGCCGCCACCAAGCATCCATGGCGTAGGCACCGGAACCGGCGAAGAACAAGGCCATGCCCATGGCGAAATTGCAGGCCGCCATGGTCCACTCGTCGATGCAGGTCGCCCCCTGCCAGCCGAACAACAGCATCAAGACCACCGACAGCCCCAGCGATCCCAGGGCCGCCAGCCGTGTCCACCAGCCGAGGATGAGCAGGAGGCCGACGACCAGCTCAAAAAGACTGAACAGGATGACCCCGGCATAGAGCAGCACGAAGTGCTGCAGCATATAGGAAACAACGTGGTCGAGACCGAACAAAGCCCCTGGCATCGCCGTCTGAAATTTGTAGGCCATCCAGTGGCCACCGCTCCAGGCATCCAGCTTGGCCGGGGCATAGATGAAACGGCGGCTACCGCCGCCCCAATAGATCCAGCCTTGCACAAAACGCAGGCAGAGCAGCCCCCAGGCTGCGGCTGTCGGTGCTGACTTGCTCATGGTGGCGTCACCTCGCTGTCGACGGCGGTAAAACCATAGCGAGCCAGGATGGCCTGCGCCTGCGCCGATTTCAAAAAAGCGAGCCAAGCTTGCGCTGCAGCCGGATGCGGCGCCCCGCGAACCTGCGCGGCCGCGTAGACAGCGCTGACATTCTGCGCCGCAGGCAGATCGACATGACGCAGGGGATGACCCACACTTTCCTGGAAAATGGCTTCCGAGCGCCAGGTCACCCCGACGTCGGCCTGGCCCTGCATGAGCTTCATCGGCGTTTGCCGGTGGTGAATGGCGGTGAGCACAGCCTCGCCATGCGCCAGCTTGTCGGTATAGACGCGCTGCACCAGGGACTCGCCACCCGCCAGCCGGAGCGCCTTTTGCACCTGCCGCGCCACCCCCTCCCAGGCCGGGTCCGGCAAGAGCACGCGCACCCCGGGGCGAGCAAGATCTTGCCAGCCCTGGATATGCGCAGGATTGGCCGCGGGCACCATCAGGGTCAGGCTGTTGCGGGCATACTTTTGCAAGGGCGGCTGTACCAGACCCTCGGCCTGCGCTGCCTGCAGCTTGCCCCAGCCGGCGGCGTAGACGTCGGCGTGGACGCTCCAGCTCATATTGCCGACGGTGATACGGCCTCCGTTGCGGATCTGCTCCAGCAAACGCCCTGGCGGCAGGGTTTCATAGAAGAGACGCCCACGCAGCTCAGGATGCTGCGCGGTGAAAGCCTGAACCAAAGGCGCCATGGCAAAAAAATAGTTGCCTCCGACCAGCAGGCTGAGACCAGGGTCGACAGGGTCACCATGAAAATCGGGGAGATTATCGACCTCATCGACGGTGAACTCGAGGCCACGTTGCAGAGCCGGATCATTGGCCTGACCCTGCCAGGGCGGATAGACGGGATCGCCGGCCCAGGCGGGCAGCATCGCCAGCCCCAAGACCAGCAGCAAGATCCTCTGCTTAGCGGGCATAGTGGAAGCCCGCCTGTTGCAGCTGCGGCAAGGTCCCCACCACCCCCGGAGACAAGATGACCCCAGGGATGAGATGGTTGCTCAGCTCGGCTGCCAGCTGCTCATGAGCCAGCCCATCGGGATTGATGCCCTTGTCGATGAGGGCCTGGCTGAGCTCCCAGATACCATTATGACAGGCGATAAAAACGACACCGCGCGCCTGCAAAGCGGGAATGCTGTTATCCGCAGGCGCATAGACACCCTGCGCATCCTCGATGGCATGGACGTCAGCATGCAGGGCCGGCCCCGCCTTGAGCCAGGTGTTGCTGGTCGCGCCGGCAGACTTGAGCAAGGACAGGTACTTGTTCCAGATCAGCTCGTCGTACAAGGCCCAGTGCGCCGTTCCATGGGTCGCCGAGACGCAAAGAAAGTCAGGGTGCTGGAACGCGAAAACCTGCACATTGAGGCTGTTACGCATCAAGTTCAGCCAGGGCCCGTGCAGATCCGTATGATCCCAGACCTGCTTGTGCTGTCCTCCATAAGCGATCACCTCCTGCAGGGCCTGATGGTCCCAGTCGGCGCTGTCGGTCAGGATCATCGGCACTTTCTTGAAATCCCGCCGCCGCGGGGCGGCCTGCAGGCGCCTGTGCAGGTCGAGCAGACCCGTGGCGCCCGAGGGCAGCAGGGCGGGCAAGGCGCTGGACGGCTCAGAGGCCCCCGCCCACGCCCGCGTCGCCACCCAGGCCCCCGCCCCTAACAAAGCCTGCTTGAACAAGTCGCGACGGTTTTCACCCTTGGCATCCATCTCTTCCTCTCCTCATCTTGGCCAGCCTGCACTTCAGACTAGCTCAAAACAGGACCAGGACGCCTATTTTTTGCCCTTCAGCCACCCCCCATCACGGGCAGGTGGCCGCCTGCAGCTCGGTCAGGGTCGGGCTGCTCAGGACAGCTCCGCCGAAGGCATAGCTGTAGCCATTCACGCTCTGCAAACTGGTGCCGGCGCTGAAATTGGCGATTGCGCCTTGCGCCGACTTGATGAACCAGGGATAGGTCTTGTTGCTGTCGGCTTGAGCGATGATGCCAAAGGTATCTCCGTTGGCCATCTTGATCTCGTAGTCGGGCACCCCGGAAGGCGACGTCCCCGCCACCAGAATGGCATTTTGCAGGGGGGCATCGACCTGCTGGCCACTCGCCAGGAGATAGCAGTTGCGGCCTGGGCTGACGCTGCCATCGTCCTGGTAGAGGTAGACATTGACGAGGCCATTGGGGGCGATGTAGAGGTAGTCCTGGGTGGTCAGCGGGCTGCCGTTGATCGTCGTGACGTAAGAAGCACTGTACATCCCGGCGATGTTCACCGTCGTCGCCGTGGCGACACTGATGACCGCGTTGCTGGTCTGTACCGGCGCTGCACGACCGGCACTGCCCATATTGCACGCCGTCAAGGCCAGCGCCAAGCTCAACGTCGCAAGTCCCTGCAAGGCTCTCATCGTCCCCCTCCCTGGCGCCTCATCCTCTCAAGATGGCCGCTAGCTTCATTATTATTTTGCTCAGCACCCGGCGAGCGAGTTCCCTTATGCTAACACAGGGATAAAGCTCCTTGCGCCTGAGCTCACCAAAAGCGAACACAAGGACTCAGCCTTGATCGATCTCGCGTCCATCGCTGAGGCGCAGGTCAGGCCAGGCAGCACGCAGGTAGATCAGCATCGACCACAGCGTCAGGATGACCGCTGCATAGAGCAGACCGTAGGAACCCAGACCCCAGCGATCGAGCACCAGATGACCCTGCCCATCGCGCAGTGGCGGTTCGGCCAGCAGCAGCGTGATCGCCAGCATCTGCGCCGCCGTTTTCAGCTTGCCGATGTAGCTGACGGCGACACTGGCTCGCTTGCCGATCTCCGCCATCCACTCACGCAAAGCCGAGATGGTGATCTCACGGGCGACGATGACGATGGCCGGTATCACCAAAAACACGCTGTGCTGACCATCGACGAGGATGATCAGGGCAGCGGCCACCATCAGTTTATCGGCGACCGGGTCGAGAAAACGACCAAAGGCTGAGGTTTGATGCAATGCCCTGGCCAGATAACCGTCCAGCCAGTCGGTCACCGCTGCCAGCGCAAAGATCAGCGCGCAAAGACCATCATGATGCGGCCATCCCGAATAGGCGACGAGGACCAGCACCGGAATGCAAGCCACCCGCAGCAAGGTCAAGACATTGGGAATATTCCATAATGAAGGCCGCACCCTCAATCTCCCTGTGGGTTGCCGCGTAAGGCGGCATGGATCTGTTCCGCCAATTTTACACTGATTCCCGGCGTCATACTCAATTCGCGTACGGTAGCACGCTGCAAGTCCTGCAGACCGCCCCAATAAGCCAACAACTGCTGGCGTCGTCGCGGACCGACACCGGGGATGTGCTCGAGCACCGAGTGCTGGCGTTTTTTTTGCCGGCGGGCACGATGGCCGGAAATTGCAAAACGATGCGCCTCGTCACGGACCTGCTGGATGAGCAGAAATGCCCGGTCATCGACGGCGAGATGAACCTGTCGCCCACCGACGAAGTGCAAGGTCTCCAGGCCAGGCTTGCGGCCCTCGCCCTTGGCCACCCCGACCAGCAGAATATCAGCGATACCCAACTGCTGGAGCACCTGGGCCGCCTGAGCCAACTGTCCCGGACCACCATCGATCAGCAGCAGCTGTGGCCTGGGGGTCGTGGCCAGACTCCCTGAAAAACGCCTTTGCAAGGCCTGATGCATGGCGGCGAAGTCATCGCCAGCGGTCACCCCCTCGATGTTGAAGTGCCGATAGGATTTTTTGTCAGCACCTTGCCCATCGAAGACGACGCAGGAGGCCGTCGTCGCCTCGCCCTGGGTATGGCTGATATCGAAGCACTCGATACGCGCCAAATTCGACAAACCCAGCCGTTCGCCGAGCTCACGCAGCCGGTCACGCTGGCGCAGGCGATTGTGCAGGCGGGCCTTGAGGGCCTCTTCCGCATTCAGCCGAGCCAGATCCCGCCAAGCCGCACGGTCTTCACGCACCTTGTCTTTAAACTCCAGCCTTCGCCCGCCCGCCTGGACGACGGCCTCGGCCAGCACCGCGGCATCTTCGTAGGCGCTATCGAGGACGACTTCCTCAGGCAAATCGGCAAAAGACTCGGCGCGCAGATAGTACTGTGGCAGAAAATCGGCGAGCACCTGCGGGACCGTCACCTCGTCCTGCAGATGCGGAAAATAGTGCCGACTGCCGAGTACGCGCCCACCCCGTACCGCCAGAACCGCGACACAGACCAGACCGGCTTGCATCACCGCAACGACGACATCGACCGAGCCACTGTGACGATGCACCACCTGTTGTTCATGGAGCAGCCGCAGCGCCTGGATCTGGTCGCGTTTTTGCGCAGCCTGCTCAAAATCGAGTCGCTCCGCGGCCTCGGTCATCGACTGCATCAAGTGCTGGATGACTGCATCACTGCGCCCCTCGAGAAACAGACGCGTCATACGCACATCTTCAGCGTAGTCCTGCTCGCTCACCGCTCCGACGCAAGGGGCCCGGCAACGCCCGATCTGGGCCTGCAGGCAAGGTCGCTGTCGATGGCGAAAAAAAGCGTCCTCACACTGGCGCACACGAAACAGTTTCTGCAGGATCTGCAGGCTTTCACGCACTGCATGCGCACTGGGATAAGGACCGTAATAAAGACCACGGGCACGGCGCACGCCACGATGCAGGGCCAACCGCGGATAGGGTTCATCTTGAGAGAGATAGATACCCGGATAGGACTTGTCGTCACGCAGCAGGATGTTGTAAGGCGGACTGAGCGCCTTGATCAAGGTCTGTTCCAGCAACAGCGCCTCGGTCTCCGTTTCGGTGACGGTCACCTCGATGTCGGCGATACGCTCGACCAAGGCACGCGTCTTGGCGCTACCGGCCGTCTTCTGAAAGTAGGACGATACCCGCTGTCGCAGCTGCTTGGCCTTGCCGACATAGAGGACACTGGCGTCCTCCGCCAGCATGCGATAAACACCGGGAAGCCAGGGCAAGGCCGCAACGATGGCCTCGATATGCTCACGTCGAGAGACGGCCATCCGCATCAGCCCGCTTGGACACCGCTGAGTCCGTACTTGACCGCCAGCAAGGCCAGCTGCACATCGCCTTCGACACCGAGCTTCTCGAAGATCCGATAACGATAGGTGTTGACCGTCTTCGGACTCAGGCAAAGTTTGTCAGAAATATCCTGGATGCGCTCGCCGCGAACGATCATCAGGGTGACCTGCATTTCTCTTTCCGAGAGCTGATCAAAGGGGGATTGCGTCGCATCGCCATCGAAGGCCCGCAAAGCCAGACGCTGCGCCACTTCCGGACTCAGGTAACGACGCCCTTCGGCCGCCTGACGGATGGCGCGCACCATCTCGTCGAGACAGGCGCCCTTGGTCAGATAGCCGGCGGCACCGGCTTGCAGCAAGCGTGCCGGAAAAGGATCTTCATCACAGGTGGTCACCGCCACGATACGCAAGGCCGAGTTTTGACGCAGCAGCTTGCGTGTCGCCTCCAGGCCGCCCATGCCCGGCATGCGCACATCCATCAGGACGACGTCAGGCATGGCCAGACGCGCCATATTCAGGGCTTCTTCGCCCGAGGAAGACTCACCGACCACGCGTATATCGGGTATATCCGCCAGCATGCGGGTGATGCCCGTACGCACCAGCTCATGATCGTCAACAACCAACACCTTGATCAACGCCGACACCTCAAAACCACAAGCCCATGAAGCGCCTTCCTGACCCTGATGACCATCCTGGATCTCAGCTTGCACCATACTCCGATGCCGACCATGACGCAAGAAAGCGACAAAGGCCATCTTAGCCTGCGCAAGTTTGCAGACCGCAGAAAAAATGCCGAAAAAACCATGAAAACTTACATATTAGACGGGCATGGCTCTTTTCAAGTCGTCGAAATTCTCCCACAATGTTGTCATAAGCCCTTGTTTTATGCTCCGTCACGGAGCCCATGACCCATGAATGCCGCAAAGCCTGCTTCATGGAGCGGATCATTTATTGGAGTCACCATGAAGACCATCAAGTTTTCTGCGCTGTTCAGTGCTCTGCTTATCGCCTGTGGACTCTATGCACAAGGCGCCGCCGCCACCGCGGCCGACAACAGCACGCCGGTGCACCACCACAGGCACGCGGCACACCTTAAGCATCACCCTCATCACGGCCACCACCGCCTGAGCCGTCACCGCGGCAAGCATCAGCACAAGAGCATGGTGGCGACGCGGACCGTCTACCGCTCAGGCCTGCACCTGCAGTCGGATGCCGTGATGGTGCTCGACGCGCGTACCGGCAAGATGCTGTACAGCAAAAATGAGGACAAGACCGTTCCCATCGCCTCGATCAGCAAGCTGATGACCGCCATGGTCGTACTCGATGCTCACCAGGACATGGATGAGCCTTTGACGGTGAGCGCCGCCGATGTCGACACCTTGCGCCACTCGGCGTCACGCCTGCCGGTCGGCACGACCTTGTCGCGTCGCCACCTGCTCCTGCTGGCGCTCATGGCCTCCGAGAACCGCGCAGCGGCGGCACTGGCCCGCAACTACCCTGGGGGGATGGTCGCAGCGGTTGCGGCGATGAACAACAAGGCCCGTGAACTGGGCATGATGCACTCGCACTTTATCGACCCCACCGGCCTGCACGCTGAAAACCAGTCCACCCCTGCGGATCTGGCGCGCATGGTCGAGGCGGCCCATAACTACGCCGAGATTCGTACCGACACGACGACACACGCCTGGGATCTCGACACCGGCCGGCGTCTGATCAGCTTTCACAACACCAACCCCCTGCTCAAGAGCCAAAGCTGGGATATCGGGCTGACCAAGACCGGCTTCATCAATGAGTCCGGCAAATGCCTGGTGATGCAAGCCAGCATCGATGCCGAGCCCATCGTCATCGTCCTGATGCATTCCTGGGGGCGTTATACCCGCTTTGGTGATGCCAACCGCGTCCGCGACTGGTTACGCAGCACCCTGCATCGACCGATGCAGTTGAGCGGAACCGAGTGATCGCCGGCAGTGCTCGCACTCCTGCTGCTGGCACTGCTGCAATCGGTGCTGATCCTGCAGCTCAATCGCAACCGCTTGCGCAAGAAAGAGGACATCAGCCTGCTGCAGGCACGGCTACGCATGATCGAGGACAAGCTGCGCGACCGCACGGAGAAATGGCGGGTGGCGAGCGAGACCCATGAACTGGCAAGCCGCCGTCATGAGCAGACCACCGCCTTGCTCAATGAGACCAAGGAATACCTCAACAGCATCATCCACTCCATGCCCTCGATGCTGATCGGGGTGACCCCGAGCGGCTATGTGACACACTGGAACCGGGCGGCCGAGAAGGCCACCGGGCGGCGTGAGGCGGAGGTGCTCGGGCACCGTGTCGACGAAGCCTATCCACAGCTGCCCCATGTCCTCGACTGGATCAACCACGCCATCGAACAGGGCACCCCGCTGACCCACGAAAATCTGCGCATGCCCGTCGATCCGCAAGGCGATGTGCACCACTACGACATCACCGTTTTTCCCCTGGTGTTCTCCAACAACTCCGGCGCTGTCATCCGCATCGACGATGTCTCCTTGCGCGTCCGCCTGGAGAGCATGATGATCCAGAGCGAGAAGATGCTGTCGCTGGGCGGCCTCGCTGCGGGGATGGCGCACGAGATCAACAACCCGCTGGCGGCCATCGTGCAGAGCGTGCAGAACATCCAGCGTCGACTCGATCCCGAGAACCCTCACAACATCGAACTGGCCACCCCCTTGCAGATCGATCTGCAGAAAGTGCGCCAGTACCTTGTGCAGCGCGATATCCTGCGTTTTTTGCAGGGCATCCAGGAGGCCGGGTCGCGCGCCGCCGGCATCGTCAGCAATATGCTGGAGTTCTCGCGCGGCTCCTCACGCATCGAACCTGCAGTTGATCTGCACACGGTCCTGCGTCATGCCATGGACTTTTTCCTGAACTCGCTGAAAATGAGCCAGCCTGAACAGGCCCAGGGTCTGCGTCTGGAGTTGGTGCCGGCCCCACAACTGCCGCCGGTTCCCTGTAACAGCTCCGAAATCCAGCAGGTCATCGTCAATTTGCTGAAAAACTCCAGCGACGCCAGCCTCGGCCTCAGCGAGGACAGGCGGGTCATCCGGCTGCGTACCCGCCGTCTGCAAAACATGGTGCGTATCCAGATCGAGGACCATGGCCTGGGCATGAGTGAGGAAGTGCGACGCCACATCTTCGATCCCTTCTACACCACCAAAGACGTCGGCCAGGGCACCGGGCTCGGCCTGTCGATCAGCTACTTCATCATCACCGAAAGACACCAGGGACAAATCGAGGTCAAAAGTCATCCCGGCAAGGGCACACTTTTTAATATCGACTTGCCGCTGCGACGCAACGAGGAACTGGGCGGCTGATCAAAAACAGGCCGCGCCCTGCTCGGCGCTACGGCGCAAACGCAGGCGCAAGGCTTTCGCGCCTGGCAGACAGTCCTCGAGCAAGGCCCAAAAGCGCGGGCTGTGATCGAAGACCTGAAGATGACAAAGCTCGTGCACGATCACATAGTCGATCAGCTCAGGGCTCATCCTGACCAGTTCGCTATTGAGGGTCATATCGCCGGCCTGTGAGCAACTGCCCCAGCGCGAGCGCATGCTGCGCAAACGCACCCGGCGCAACGGTGCCGCCAGCTGCGGGTAGACGGTCCGCCAATGCTCGACCCTGGACAAGAGGATGCGCCTGGCCTGCTCCTGGCGCCAGCGCTGCAAGAGCCGGCGACCTTGCTGCAGGTCCGTAGGCTGCGGCAGCTCAACATAGAGATGGCCGTCCCGTCTTTCGATGTGCGCCGCGCCAACCCCCAGGCATAAAGACAGTCGCTCGCCCAGGTGCAGCACCGCAGCACCAGACCCCCAGACGGGGGCGGCTCGACGCTGCCTGTCCTGCTCGGTCAGCAAGGCCCGGGCGTGCTGACGCAGAAACGCCTCGATCAGCGCCAGCGGCATCTGTCTGGGCGCCCTGACTTGCACCTGCGCCTCTTTCACCAGCGCCGACAAGGAGCGTCGTGCGCTGCGCACGAGCTGATAGCTCAGCAGGGCTGCATCTTCGAGCACGATGACCCTGGTGTCGACCTCCATCGCTGCCATCTCCCCGATCGTCGGCGCCACGGACTCTGTTACAATGCGCGCATCCTAGCCTGGAGAGACCTCAGGATGAAACCCCTCGACGACCTTGGTGCCGGCGAAATTGCCCGTCTTGAGCACTATTTCGATCAGGAAGCCGGTGAAGACAGCCTCGATTTTGTCGGTACCCATGGCTTTCTCTGCGCCTTGTCCCTGGAGCCCGAGCTGAGCCCCAGTTCGAGCTGGTTACCTGTTCTGCTCGGCGAGGGGGAGGTGGCCGCGGACATCCCCGCCTTGCTCGAACGCTGGCTGGATCATATGCGCAAGCAGCGCTATCATGACGACCCCATGCTGCTGCCCTGCGCGCTCAACCCCGAGGACGAGTCCCTGGCGGACTGGTGCAGCGGCTTCATGGAGGTGGTTTTCTGGCATGAAGAACTTTGGCACGGCCACCACGAAGAGGCCTTGGTCGAGCTCACCCTGCCGATGCTGACCTTCTCCGGCCTGATCGATGACCCTGATTTGCTGCGCCTGCGCCGCGACCGCCGCATCAGCCAGCAGATGGCAGAGCGGATTCCGGACATCATCAGCGAGATTTATCTCTTGTTTCATCCGCTCAAAGGCGAGCCGGCCTAGTCAGGCTTTCAGTGCCGAGGCATGAGCTGGGCGATGGCGGCCTCGATTTGCTCGACCAGAAACGGTTTTTGCAAGGTCACATCGGCCCCCAAAGCCTGCACCAGCTGCAGAGAGTCGATATCGAGATCGTTGCGGCTGCGTCCGGACATGGCGATGATGCGCAACTGCGGATAGAGCCGCTTGACCTTGGCGATCAGGGAGATGCCATCACAGTGCGGCATGACCAGATCGGTGATCAAGATATGCGCGGCAAAATCCTGCAAGCACTGCAAAGCCGCATCGCCGTCCGCGCTTTCCCGCACCTCGTAGCCGCCGCCGTCGAGAACTTCGAGCAGAAACTCACGCAAGATGGGGTCGTCTTCGACGATCAGTATTTTCATGCGGGCAGCCTGAGCGCACCGCCGAATGTGCAGCCTGATGGCAGACGCAGACGCTGCGCCTCGAAAGCAGGCCCAGGGTCGGTTTTACGCCCCGGGGCAATATCGCTATGGCCGACGACTTCACGCAGGGTCGGCGCAAAATCATGCATCACCTGCAAAAGCTGCTGCAAACTTTGGTATTGAGCGTCACTGTAAGCCTGTGTATCGGTCCCTTCCAGTTCAACCCCCAGCGAGAAGTCATTGCAGGACGCTCGCCCCCACCAGCTCGAAACACCGGCATGCCAGGCGCGCAGGTGCATCGGCACATACTGCACCACCTCACCCTGGCGACGAATAAAGAAGTGCGCACTGACACGCAGTCCGACCAGCTCACGCAAAGCCGGCTGAGCCTCAAGCTCCGCCCAGCGTCCCATAAACAGGGCATCGACCCAGGGGCCACCGAACTCGCCGGCGGGCAGGCTGATCCCATGGATGACCACCAGCTCCGGCCGGCAAGCGGCAGGGCGCTGATCATGGTGCGGTGAGCTGCGCTGCTGCGCTGCCAGCCAGAGGGGGCCCTGCATCAAGCGGCTCGCGTCTGTCGCTGGCGCAGCGCACCAACGACAGTCTCCAGTGCACGATCAAAGATGCGGCCCTGCCGGTCCAGCAGGCGCCATTGCCCCTGGCGGACACGACGGGCCAGCTCGACACCCGTCACCTCGATCTCCTTGATGCCGCGCTGGTTGGTAAACACCAGCTTATCGAGCAGACGGATGCGCGCCACCAGCTTGCAGCGATCGACCGGATCGCGGTCCAAACGTTCGACCCAGGCCCCGAGCGGCAAGCCCTCCACCAGCACCGTGATCGCGTCTTCCGGCTCCTGGCTCTGCGCCGCCTGCGGTTCGCTTTCCTCACTCAGCGCGACCAGCTCGGTGGCCACCTGCCCGCCCTGGCTCTGCAAGGCGATATCCCGCTCCAGCGCCTGTTTCCAGTCCTGCAGGCGGCGCGCTTCCAGGGCGACATTTTGCAGCCCCTTGTCGACGCTTGCCAGGATCCGCCCTTGCAGGCTCATGGCTTTCTCCCGCCACGCCAGATCACCCGGTTGTGCCAGCCAGATCAGCGCATCCATGACCTTGGTGGCCTGCTTCCAGGCCTCCGAGTCGACGCCATGGCGCAGGCAAGCCAAGTACAGCACCTGCGCCCAGCCCTCCTGCAAGACCTCGATGACAACGCCCGGCAAACGTCGGCCACGCAGCCTTCGTCCGAGCGTCTGCTGGACCATGGCTCGCGCCATGTCAGAGCGCGCCCGCCCCTCCTCGGCTTCGCGGGTGCGCTGCTCGACAAGATCCTGGCGTTTTTGCTGCTGTGTGTAGTAGGCCTTGAAGTCCTGTAAAAGCTCGTCGAACAGGCTGACATCGTCATGGAACTCATGGATGATGCGAAACACCACCTGCTCGATACGCTGGTACAGCTGGTTGCCTTGCTCACCGACATCGCTCCAGCCCATGCCGGCACGTGCCAGCAGGTTGAGCAGGGAGCGTGCCGGATGCTCCTCGGGGGCAAAAAAACTGGCGTCGAGCATCGCCACCTTGAGCATGGGGATCTGCAAGCGGCCGATGAGCGCCTTCATCGGCGTCGGCAACTCCTCATCATCGAGGATGAAGTCGAAGATCATCGACACCAGGTTGATGACTTCCTCATCGGCGCGCTTGACCGTCTGGACTTCCTCTTCATCCTGACGCATCTGGGCGCGCAAGGCGCTGCGTACATCACCGACCGAAGGCGAGCTGGCATCGGCTGCCAGGGCCTCGGTCGAGGTCTCCTGCTGCAGCCGGGAGAGCATGGCGAGCACATCCCGCGAGCTCAGCGTCGTCTGCTCAGCACCGGCGGGAATTTCAGCCGGCGCCAAGGGTACGGCACTGACGGAAGCACCGAAGACGCGCCCCTGAAACTCGATCGGAGTGATGCTGCCCGGCAGCAGCTGCAGCATGGACTGCAAGCGGTGGACGTCCTCATCCTGCAGGGTTGCTGTCGTCTTGGCCGGCTCCTTGCGTTTGCTCGACGTCGTCGCCGGACCCTTGATGATCTGCCGGCGGGGCAACTCGGGCAGCACCCCCTGCGCGGCCAGGGTCTCATTGGCGGTGTCGAGCAGCAAAGCCAGATCCTCGAGCACCCGCTTGTCGAACCAGTTGAGCAGGTCGATCTTGTCCTCAGCCTGCAGCCCGTCGAGGTGCAGGCAAGGACGCAAAGCCTGCATCAGCTGCGCAGGATCGAGCGGGATCTTGCGCTCCAGGCCCTCACTGCGGGGCAGCAGGAACTGGATACGCTGCAGCAAAGCCTGCAAACCTGAGGCCTCACGCTGACGCAGGCGTACGGCGATCGTTTGAACCTGGACATTCCATTCCATGTCCTGCTCATCAAGCAAACCCAGATCCAGACCGGAGGACAAGCTGCGCGACTGCTGCATCTGTGTCATCTGCGCACTCAGGGTCTCAAAGAATTTTGCCTGCAGCGTATCCGCCTGTGCCTTGATCGCCTGCACCAGCGCCAGCAGACGGTCCTGTTCAGCAGCATCAGCGACCGACAAACGCGCCTGAAAGGCCCGGTGCAGCTCCTCCAGCCAGGCATCGAGCTGACTGCGCAGCAAGGGCCAGAGACTCTGCCGCAAGGCATCGAGTTCCTGGGGCCATTGCAGCGCCGGCCTGGCGCTTTCATGGCTGCTGACCACAACGGTATCGCTGCTCGCCAGCAGGCCGGAGCGCTGCAGATCCTCGATGATCTTCGGTAACAGGCTGCGCAGCTGGGCGACCACACTGCGTGCCCATACGGCGAGCATACGCCGACGCAAGTCCTGGTTCATCGACAGCGAACGTAAAAGCTCGAGGCCATGCATCATCACCCGATCAGGGTCGTAGGCGAGAGGCCGTGAGCCCGGCCACTGCCGCAGCTGCCACTGCTGCAGCAGCACTTCACGCCATTTTTGCAAAGGCTGGGCCAGGTCCATGCGCAGACGGCTGACCAAAGAGCGGGCGACGACCTCCTCTTCCATGGCGTGCTGGTCGAGCAGCTGCATGGCGTCGGCGTCGAGATCCACCGACTTGGCCGGCGGCTGCGGGCATAGATCCTGCTCCAGGCGGGCGCTAAAATCGGCTTGCAGGCGCGCTTGCTGCGCCCACATCAGATCGAGCAAAGCCTCGTCGCCGCTGCGGTCACCGCTTTCCTCGTGCAGCTGTGCCAGCAACGACTCGATCATCGTCTGCATCGCCTGCGTCAACAGGCCATTCCAACTGGCTATCCAGGGCCGCAGTGACTCCGGCAAGTCCGGGCTCGACATGGCTTGCATGCGTAGAAAAGCTCCTGACGCGATCGTGTTATCCTATTAGCCTAAACCATTCTGGACCTCGGCGGGAGGTCTGACACCAACTTGCGAGGATATCCTGACATGATAGACCCCGAACTGCTCAGGCGCTGCATCGTCAACAATGTTCTGCAAGCGCTGAGCGAGGATCTCGGCGATGGCGACATCAGTGCCCGGTTGATTCCCGCCCAAAAGCAAGCCCAGGCGCGGGTCATCACCCGTGAAGACATGGTCCTGTGCGGCCAAGCCTGGGTTGATGAAACCTTTCGTCAGCTCGATCCTGAAGTTTGCGTCCACTGGCAGGCGGTCGATGGTGAATTCGTTTGTGCCGGCTCCACCTTGCTTGAGCTTGAAGGGCGTGCCCGCAGCCTGCTCAGTGGCGAGCGCTGTGCCCTGAACTTTCTGCAGACCTTGTCGGCGACGGCGACGGCGGCACACAGCGCCGCGGCGCTCCTGCAGGGCCTGGAGACGCGTCTGCTCGACACCCGCAAGACCTTGCCCGGCCTGCGCCTGGCGCAAAAGTACGCCGTTGCCTGTGGTGGTGGAAAGAACCATCGACTCGGCCTCTACGATGCCTTTCTCATCAAGGAAAACCACATCACCGCCTGTGGCAGTATTCGCGAGGCCGTCGAACAGGCAAGGCGCATCAGTCCGGACAAGCCGGTTGAGGTGGAGGTCGAATCGATCGCCGAGCTGGAAGAGGCCATCACGGCCGGCAGCGACATCATCATGCTTGACAACTTTGACCTCGCCGGCATGCGTGCTGCGGTGGCCCTGACCGCCGGCCGGGCCCGCCTGGAAGCTTCAGGCGGCATCGATACAGCGCACTTGCGCGAAGTCGCCGAAACCGGTGTCGACTATATCTCGATGGGGAGTATCACCAAGCACGTGCAGGCTTGCGATCTGTCGATGCGCCTGCTCTAAAGGCGCAAGGGGTGCGTATCTGCAGGAAAAAGCAAACTGCCCTGCAGTCGTTCCTGGCGATCAAAAACCAGCAAAGCTTTTCCATAACGCCCATTGAACAAGGCGTAGTCATGGGCGGACAAGGGGGCAAAGCGGCGCATCAAAGCGGCGTGCAGAGGATGGCTGGGCTGCTGCAAGCGATGCAGCAGGGCCGACCGGTCCGTCACCAGCGGATCGTCGGCTTGGCCTCGCAGAGGCTGCCAGAGTACATCCTGGGCGTAGATCGGAATATCCTGCACCATCACCTTGCGGATCAGCGCCTTCAAAGCCTGTCCTTCGACATGATGGAGAAAGATCAGCGGCGGATGGCTGCTCGAATAGGCGCGCAGTCTTTGCGGATCGACGCCATGACGCTCGTAATCTGCCGCCACGGTGGGATAAAAACCGTCGAGAAGATAGACGTCCGCAACTGGACGTGAAGCATGCACCCTCCAGAGGCCGTAGACCATGGCAGACAGCTGCACCAGAAGCAGGATGGAGAAGTCGATGCGCAAAAGATGAGGTGGTTTCTGGGGCCGGTAGACGATCAGGAAAAGCACCGGTCCCAGCACCAGGTCGATCAGACTGACCATGCGCAGACCCTGCCAGCCACCGTCTATCCAGTAATGGAAGCCCGGGAACCACAGGTAGGTCACCGAGGCGGTCAAGGAAGCCGCCAGCAGCCAGAGCCCCAGGCTCCAGCCGAACTGTGGCCAACGCCGCCGCAACCACGCGTACATTGGCGGCGACCTCAAGGCCTGTCGTCAAGCACGCTACGCTTTTGCACGATGAAGTCCTCTTTGGACAGGCCCATGCTCAAGGCGTAGGACGTGGCGATATAGATGGAGGAGTAGGTACCGACGAAGATGCCGATCAGCATGGCGACCGCGAACCAGTGCAGTGCCGAACCGCCCAGGATGAGCAGCGCCAGCACCACCAGCAAAACGGTGGTGATGGTCTTCAAGGTACGCCGGAAAGTCTCGGTGAGCGAGATATTGACCACCTCGACCGGATCAGCCTTACGCAGCTTGCGGAAGTTTTCACGGATACGGTCAAACTCGACGATGGCCTCATTCAGCGAGTAGCCGATCAAGGCCAGCACCGCCGCCAGCACGGTAAGATCAAAAGGCCAATGGAAGATGGAAAAGATACCCACCGTGAACAGCACGTCATGGCTCAAGGCGATCAAGGCGCCAAAAGCAAAGTTGAACTTGAAGCGAAAGGCCACAAAAATAGCCATCAAACTGAGCGCCAGCAGAACCGCCAGCACCGATTGCTGGTAGAGCTCGTTACCGACCTCGCTACCGACGCTATCGACCGACTTGAGCACGGCAGGATTGGCCGTGCTTTGCAAAGCCTGCAGGGCGCTCTGGCCGACGCTGGCCGAACTGGTCTTTTGCGGGGGCAGGCGCAGAAGAATCTGGTTGGCACGCCCCAGATGCTGGACGACGACGTCCTTGAAGCCGGCCTGCTGCAACTGCTGTTGGATCTTGTCCTGGGCGACAGCGCTCTGGAAGTCGATCTCCATCGATGTACCGCCGGTAAAGTCCAGGCCAAGGTTGAGGCCACGGACGATGATGGAGACCAGACAGATCAGCACCACCACCCCGGACATCAAAGCCAGGGGTCTGCGGTAGCGCATGAAGTTGATCACTTGGGTTTCATGACTCATGACTCAGTCCTCAGATCGACAGCCGGCTGAGCCGGCGTCCACCATAGATCGCATTGATGATGGTGCGGGTCACCGTGATCGCGGTGAACATCGACGCCAAAATACCTATCGCCAGGGTGACGGCGAAGCCTTTCACCGGACCGGCTCCCATGGCAATCAGGATGCTGGCGACGATCAGGATGGACAAATTGGAATCGAGAATGGTGGTGAAGGCACGATCATAGCCGGCGATGATCGCCGCCTGCGGCGAGAGTCCACGCCACAGCTCTTCACGGATACGCTCGAAGATCAAGACGTTGGCGTCGACCGACATGCCCACCGAAAGCACGATGCCGGCGATACCCGGCAAGGACAAGGTGGCACCGAAGGCGCCCATCAGCGACATCAGGATGGCAACATTGAGCAGCATCGCCAGGTTGGCCACAACACCAAAAACCTTGTAGTTGGCCACCATGAAGATCACCACGAAAAGCAGGCCCAGCAGGGTCGAACGCACCCCCTTGTCGATATTTTCCTGACCCAGGCTGGGGCCGACCGTACGCTCCTCGACAAAGTACATCGGTGCCGCCAAGGCCCCAGCGCGCAGCAACAGGGCCAGTTCGGAGGCTTCCGCCGGCGAGTCGAGGCCGGTGATACGGAACTGCGAACCGAGGACCGATTGCACCGTGGCCACGTTGATGACCTGCTTGACGGTGTAAGGCTGCCGGGTCACCACGTCATGACCGGCGCTATCCTTGCCGTAAAGGGTGCGCATTTTCTGCTCCACAAAGAGCACCGCCATGGGCCGCAACAGATTGTTGCGCGTCGCCTCGGTCATCCGCCGACCACCCAGGGTATCGAGGTTGATGCTGACCTGGGGTTGCGAGTTCTCATCAAAATCGGCGTGCGCTCCGGACACATGCTCACCGGTGACGATCACCTGCTTTTGCAGGAGCACCGGCGGACGCCGGTCGTCCTTGAAGGGGTACCATTCAGCGCCTGGCGGTGCCGGCATACGCGGGTCGGCGCCCTCATGCTGCCAGTCGACGAAACGAAACTCCAGGGTCGCGGTACGACCAAGCACACGCTTGGCCTCTGCCGTATCCTGCACACCCGGTAACTCGACAACGATACGGTTGGCACCTTGACGCTGCACCATGGCATCGGCAACACCCAACTCATTGACACGGTTACGCAAGGTCGTCAGGTTCTGGCTGACGGCATCGTCGCTGATTTCCTTCAGACGCGAGGGCAACAAGGACAGGTCGAGATAGTAGGCGCCATTGGCCGCATCTTCGCTCTGCATAAACTCGGGGAAAGTCGTCTTGAGCAGGTCGCTGCCCTGCTGACGATCGGCCACCGTATCAAACTTCACCTGCAGATGGTCGCCCTCGACACTGACGCCACGATAGGTGATCTTGCCCTCACGCAGATGCGTGCGGATGTCTTCCTGGGACGACTCCAGGCGCGCAGCAATGGCCTTCTGCAGATCGACTTCGAGCAGGAAGTGCACGCCACCACGCAGATCGAGACCCAGCTTCATCGGCTCGGCATACAGGGCATGCAGCCAGGCCGGTGTCGTCGGTGCCAGATTCAGCGCCACCACGTAGGCATCGCCGAGGGCACGACGCACGGCATCCTGCGCCTTGAGCTGATCTTCGGCATTGTGCATGCGGATCAATACGCCTTTGCTCCCCACCTCCGGCGTCTGCGCTTGCACCCCGACCGACTGGATCGCCTGGCTGGCCGTGCTGACGACACTGGCAGGCACCGCGTCACCGGCGGAGGCGCCGGTGATCTGTATGGCCGGCTGATCCGGATAAAGATTGGGCAGCGAATAGATGACACTGACGATCACCACGAAGATGATCAACAAGACTTTCCACAAAGCGTTACGCATAAATGGCTTCCATACCCCGCAGGGGCCACAGACTCATTCGATAGATTTCAGGGTGCCCTTGGGCAGGGTGGCCACGATGCTCTGGCGCTGCACCTTCAACTGGGTACCACCGGCCACTTCAACCAGGGCATAATCCCCCACCAAACGCACCACCCGTCCCATCAAGCCACCGGCAAAGATGACTTCATCACCCTGCGTCAGGGCGTCGAGCATCTGCCGCAACTGCTTTTGCCGTTTCTGCTGGGGGCGAATAGAAATGAAATACATGAAGACAAAAACCAGCACCATGGTCACAAAAAAAGGCCACGGCGATGCGCCTCCTGCGGCAGGCGCCAAACCGTCGGCGTGGGCCTCTGCGATCAAGCCATACATCATGCGATACTCCCTATTTTATTCAGATTCCGGCGGCACAAGCTGGCCTCGCTGGGCATAAAAGGCCGCCACGAAGGCCTGCAATGTACCTTGTTCGATCGCCTGACGCAAACCAGCCATCAACTCCTGATAGTAATGCAGATTATGCAAAGTGTTGAGCATCGCGCCCAGCATTTCGCCACTGCGATCGAGGTGGTGCAGATAGGCGCGCGAGAAGTTCTGGCAGGCATAACAGGCACAGGCCGGATCGACCGGGTTTTCATCGCGCTTATGGACAGCATTGCGTAACCTGAGCACCCCCTGGCGCGTGAACAGGTGGGCATTACGGGCATTGCGTGTCGGCATCACGCAGTCGAACATATCGATGCCCCGGCGCACCGCCTCGACCAGGTCCTCAGGCCGCCCCACCCCCATCAGATAACGCGGCCGGTCACCGGGCATATGCGGTGCCACCTCGTCGAGGACCCGCAGCATCTCGGCATGGGGCTCGCCCACCGACAAGCCGCCCAAGGCATAGCCATCAAAGCCGATCTCCTGCAGACCGTCCAGGGAATGCCGGCGCAGATCGCTGTACATGCCGCCTTGTACGATACCGAACAAGGCACGCGGGCTGTCGCCATGCGCCTGACGGGAGCGCTGTGCCCAGCGCAGACTCAGCTGCATCGACGCGGCCGCCTGCTCATGGCTGGCCGGATAAGGCGTGCACTCATCGAAGATCATGACGATATCCGAGCCCAAGGCCCGCTGGATCTGCATGGACAGCTCGGGGCTGAGAAACACCTTGCCGCCATCGATAGGCGAACGGAAACTGACGCCTTCCTCGCTGATCTTGCGCATGGCTCCCAGGCTAAAAACCTGGAATCCCCCCGAATCGGTCAGGATAGGTCGCGACCAATGCATAAAATCGTGCAGATCACCGTGCCTGGCGATGATCTCGGTACCGGGACGCAACCAGAGATGAAACGTATTGCCGAGGATGATCTGCGCCCCCAGCGCCTCGATATCGCGCGGCGCCATGCCCTTGACGGCGCCGTAGGTGCCGACCGGCATGAAAGCCGGCGTTTCGACCTCGCCGCGTGGAAAGCTCATGCGCCCCCGCCGTGCCCGCCCATCCTCCGCCAGCAACTGAAAGCGCATCTCGCTCATCGTTTCTCTCTCTCGAGCCACATGGCATCCCCATAACTGAAGAAACGATAGTCTTGCGCCACCGCTTCACGATAGGCCGCCAAGACCCGCTCCCGACCGGCCAAAGCGGCCACCAGCATGAGCAGGGTCGATCGCGGCAGATGAAAATTGGTCAGCAGGGCATCGACGACACGAAACTGGTAGGGGGCACGAATGAACAGCCGCGTATCGCCACGATAGGGCTGCAGGGTGCCCGTCGCCGCAGCGCTTTCCAGGGCGCGCGTCGCTGTTGTGCCTATCGCCACCACGCGGCCGCCCCGCGCTTTGGTGGCCGCCACCGCCTCAACCACCGCCGGCCCGAGGTCCAGCCACTCGCTGTGCATGACGTGCTGATCGATATCGTCGACGCGGACCGGCTGAAACGTGCCCGCTCCGACATGCAAGGTCAACTCACAGGTCTGCACCCCTTTTGCGCGCACCGCCTGCAAGAGCTCTGTGTCAAAATGCAGCCCCGCCGTCGGCGCCGCCACCGAGCCTTCATGCTTGGCATACACCGTCTGATAGCGTTCGCGATCAGCCGCCTCGTCTGCTCTCTCCAGATAAGGTGGCAAGGGCACTTCACCGAGGCGCTCCAGCAGACGCAGCACCGGCTCGGGAAAGCGCAGCTGAAACAGCTCCTCCTGACGTCCGAGGACACGCAGCCGACTGCCGTCAGCCAGCACCAGCTCACTATCTGCGCGCGGCGCCTTGCTGGCGCGCAGATGCACCAGGGCGCGATACTCGTCCTGCAGGCGTTCCAGCAGCACCTCAACCCGGCCACCACTGTCCTTGCGGCCATGCAAACGGGCCGGGATCACCTTGCTGTTATTAAAAACCAGCAGGTCCTCGGGGCGCAGCAGTTGCGGCAGGTCCTGGACACGGCGATGCTGCAGCCCGGCCTCCCCGACAACCAGCAGACGCGAGGCACTGCGCTGCGGCAGGGGGTAACGGGCGATGAGTCGGTCAGGCAACTCGTAGTCGAAGTCGTCGATATGCATGGCGTCTATCCTGGGGGGGGCATATGGTAGCAGAAATACCCATAATCCTGATGCAAAAGATTGACTCAGAGCCCATCATCCCTATAATGGGCATCCTTCGTGCCGGAGTGGTGGAACTGGTAGACGCGGCGGACTCAAAATCCGCTGCCCGAGAGGGCGTGTCGGTTCGATTCCGACCTCCGGCACCATCTATTTTTATAAGTCATTGTTGTTATTGACTTATTTCAATGCGCACCAATTAAAAGTCATTCCATACCCCCAACTTTGAATGCACCTCATATATCGCGAGCGCCTGCGCGCATAGTGCGCGTAAATTCAGACCGGATTGATGATGGTGCCCTGTCAATTGACTGCACCTTCAGTCAATTGTTGCTTCCATTCCGTCTGCCCCGGGCTCATCACAAGCATTTAAAATCGACCAACATGCTGGAGCGATTGAATGAGGAGATCAAGCGCCGCACACGCGTGGTGCGGATCTTCCCAAATAGCGAGTCCTGCCTGAGGCTGG
>JAJZHK010000049.1 GCA_021804565.1 Pseudomonadota bacterium
CCCATGAAAACATGGGGGCCTTCATCGCCATCGCCTCAGCCCTGCGTGCTCATGGCGTCCTCGCGCCTGAAGTCATCGCCGTCGAGCATGAACAGGGCTATATGCTGCTCTCCGACCTGGGGGATCGTCTCCTGCTCGGGGCCCTCGATGAGCAGCGCGTCGACGCCTTGTACGGCCAGGCCATGGATGAGATCTTGCGTATGCAATCCTGCCAGGAGGTGCCGGGATGGACCCTGCCACAGTACGATCAGTCACGCCTGCTCGATGAAATGAAGCTTTTCCCGGACTGGTTTGTCCGTCGTTATCTGGGCCTTGAGCTGTCGGTGCATGAGCACGCCGTGCTCGACAATGCCGTGCAGCTGATCGTCGAGGCGGTCTTGCAGCAGCCGCAGGGCTTTGTCCATCGCGACTACCACGCCCGCAATCTGATGCTGGTCGAGGACGATCGCCTCGCGGTCATCGACTTTCAGGATGCGGTCATCGGCCCGCTCAGCTACGACCTGATCTCGCTGTTGCGTGATGCCTACATCGCCTGGCCGCGCGCCCGCGTACAGCAGTGGATCGCGCATTTTGCCGCGCAGGCGGCCGCCCGCGGTCTGCTCGATGCCGCCGCGCAGGCAGGTTTTGCAGAGGATTGTGACTGGATGTCGGCGCAGCGCCATCTCAAGGTCCTCGGCATCTTTGCGCGCCTCAGCCTGCGTGATGGCAAGCATGGCTATCTTCAGGACATGCCGCTGGTGATGGCCTATCTGCTCGATGAAGTCGGGCGCTTGCCGAGCTTGCGCCCCCTCCACCGGCTTTTGCAGGAGCGCATCGCGCCGCGCTACGCCGACCAGAGCGGCCATGCCCAGGTCGAGCTGCGATGAAGGCGATGATACTGGCGGCCGGTCTTGGTACGCGCATGCGGCCACTGACCGAGCACACCCCCAAACCTTTGCTGCAGGTGGCCGACAAAGCCCTGATCGTCTGGCATATCGAAGCCCTGGCGGCGCAGGGTGTCGTCGATCTGGTGATCAATGCCGCCCATCTGGCCGAGCGGCTCCAGGACGCCCTCGGAGATGGCGCCCGCTTCGGCGTGCGTATCGCCTGGTCGGTGGAGCCGACTCCCCTGGAAACCGCCGGTGGCATCATCGCGGCCTTGCCCTTGCTGGGCGAACAGCCCTTTCTGCTGGTCAATGCCGACGTCTGGTGGCGACCGCGCTGGGATGCGCTGTGTGCGCCTTTGCAGGGCGACTTGGCGCGTCTGACCCTGGTCGACAATCCCCCCCATCACCGCGACGGCGACTTTGCCTTGCAGGCTGGGCGGGTGCGTACCGTGGGGGCGGACAGGCTCACTTTTGCCGGCATCAGCCTGATCGATCCGGCCCTGTTCGCAGGTTTGCAGCCGGGGGTGCGGCCACTGGCCCCGGTGCTGCGTGCTGCCATGGATGCCGACAGGGTGGCCGGCTGGCACCATCACGGCGCCTGGGTCGACGTCGGCACCCGGCAACGCCTGCACGACCTCGATGCCGCCCTCAGGGCGCAGCAGCTCTAGCGCTCAGCCTCTTCAGGCGATGGCGTGGTAGGCCGCCATCTGCAAGCTTCGGGTGCGCAGCATGTACTCGAAGCTGAAGCCCGGCCACCTCGTCGAGTTGCTGCCATCGGCGCTGAGGTGCCAGTTCTGGCAGCCTGACAGCCAGGAGCTGTTGCGCAGGCGCTCCTGGCAGCTCTGGTAGTGCGGCTTCATCACCTCTTCTTTGACGTCCAGATGGCGCAGCTCCTTGCGCAGCAGGGTCTTGCTGTATGCGGCGATGTATTTGTACTGCGCCTCAGCATCGACGTGTGACCCGGTCCGGAGTTGGGCCCCATGATCAGCAGCATGTTCGGGAAATGGCTGACGTTCATGCCGTAGTAGGCCGGACCCTGGCCGCTCCAGTACTCGGCCAGGGTCCGGCCATCGAGGCCCCTGATAGTCAGGGGGTAGGCCGGTGCGCCGATCTCCTAGCCGGTGCAGTAGATGATCACATCGAGGGCGTGCTCCTGTCGATGCCGGTGGTGAGCAGATGGACGTTCGCACGGGCAAAGCTTGGGAACCCGTTGTCGGCGACCAGGGTGCGCTTGCAGCCCACCTTATAGGTCGGGGTCAGCTGGCGGCGCAGCTCGGGGTCCTGGATCGCCTTGTGCAGGGCGTGGCGATGCAGGAACTCGCCGATGACGAGCAGGCGTGGGTACCCCATGATCGCCGGCAGGGCACTTTCCATGGTCCAGTCGAGCCCCAGCCGGTGCAGCTTTTGTGTCCAGGGATAGCGTGCCCACCGTTTTTGTTCGGCGGCCGTGAAGGCCCGGTTGTGCTTGGGCAGCACCCAGGACGACGTGCGCTGGAAGACCTTGAGCTCGCCGACCTGATCGGCGATATGGGGCACCACCTGGACGGCGGAGGCCCCCGAGCCCAGGACCGCGACGCGCTTGCCGCGCAGATCCAGCTGCGTATCCCAGCGTCCACGCTCCGCGTCGAAAACCGCCTCGGTCACCTTCGTCGAGAAACGGATGTGCGGCTTCAGCGCGTACTTGTCAGCGCAGTGCTCGATGTAGCGACGGATGTCCTCCTGGCGAGAGTAAGCCTGGCCAGTTGGGATTGGGCTCGAAAGAATAGCTGTAAAGGTGCGAGGGGACGTCGCAGGCGCAAGCTGGGTAGATATTGGTGCGCCAGGAACCGCCGACGCCGGCCTCAGCTTCGAAGATGACGAAGTCGTCTATGCCGGCTTTTTCAGTTCGATGGCGGTGCAAAACCGGCACCGATGATGGCCAGGTCGATCTGACGGGCTGCTGTCGTCATACGGGGGTCCTTTGCTTCACTCAGGGGCTTGCACGTTTTTTCGACTTGCCGGCCGGCTGCCGGACCTGAAACTGATCGACCTGGGCCAACAGGGCCGGCGCCTGGTCGAGCAAGCGCCGGTTGTCATGCATCCAGGGGTGAAATCCGGGGCGGAAATAGTCCAGCCAGTCGGGCAGGACTCGACGCATGACGCCCGGTTGTCCGGCGAGGATCTGGCCGAGCTTGAGCCAGCCACGGACATCGGTGGCACCGCCGCTGCGTCTGAGCATGCCGATATAGAAAGGCCAGAAGACGCTCCAGAACACGACATTGGCGAGCAGGAAGCTGCTCACCCGCAGCCCGTAGGCGGCCGGCCCCTTGCCGACGACCTGTTCATAGGCATCGAAGCACACCGCCTTATGTTCGGTCTCCTCAAGAGCATGCCATTTCCAGATCGCCGCATAGTGTTCTTCGGCGTTTTCGAGCAGAAACTCATGCTTGAGCAGCATGTCCCCGAGCACCGCCGTCAGATGCTCCAGGGCCACGGTGACCGCCAGTTGCATGGGACGGGGGAACTTCTTGGCCAGATCGAGGATGGACACCACCACCTGCTCATAGCGTTCGATAGGCATGCCCGCCGCCTGCAGGGCCGCGTTGTAGTCTTCGTGCTCGCGGGTGTGAAAACCCTCCTGACCGATGAAGGCGGAGATCTGTGCCTTGAGCAGGGTCTGGTCGATCTCTTCGCGGTAATGGCGCACGCTCTGAATGAAGAAGCGTTCGCCGGCGGGGAAGAAAATCGACAGGGTGTTGAAGAACTGGGTGGTATGCATGCCGCCGGGATTCCAGCTCAGGATCTTGTCCCTGGGCAGAAGGAATTTCAGATTACGACGCGTCGGAGTGATCTGAATATTCACGCTGAAGCTCCTCTTATTCTTACATCAATGTATGTATCATATAATCATGAAACATAAATTAATGCTAGCCCTGACGGTCCGTCACCGACATTGACGCAGATCAAGAGAAGGTGTGAGGGGGTGACTGGCCCCGGAATGCGCTCAGGGGTGGGCGATTTGCACCCCTGCCAGGGCTTTCATCCAGTCGAGCAAAGCCCAGCCCAGGGTGATGCTGACATCGCTGAACTGTACATCGCGGGCTGGCAAGAAAAGACGCCGTAAGGCGATACGGTGCTCGCTCGCGCTGTCGACACAGGCCTGGCAGGCCTCGCTGTCCGGCAGGTCGGCGTGGGCGTAGACGAGGTCGATAGGTAGGGTCAGGCGGGCGATCGTGGCGGGCAGGGGGTTGCTCTCGGCGAGCATCCGTGGTGGCGCCAGCAAGGCGATGCCACGCACGCCGTCGGGCCATGCGCCCGGGTAGGCCAGCAGCAGAGCCACCCCGGCACGCCCCTGGGCGATCAGGACGGTGTTGTGCATCTGGTGCGCCGCCAGCCACTGCAGGGCGGCATCCGTGCGCACTTTCAGCTGCGAGGCGGCTTGTTGCCAATCACCCGGACTGGGCGCCGCCGCTAGGACCAGGTCCGGCGGGTCGATGCTGAGAACAGCCCAGCCCTGTTGCGGCAAAAACTGGAAGAGGCTGGCCTGCACGCCAGGGCTGCCCGGGTGTCCGCCGAAGTCGGCGATGAGGATGACACTGCCTGCGGTGGTCGGCGTGTGCGCCGGCATCGACGCGGCAAAGAAGCTGGCCTTGCCGAGCGGCAGGTCGAGGAGACTGCCGCCGAGCGACCAGGCGGGAGCTGCTGCAGTCCACGCGCTGGCCGACATGCCCAGCAGCAGAGCGCTCAGCATCAGCCCAATTCTGCTACAATTTCGCCCCTGTGCGAGTCTATCCGAGAGTGTATCCAATGTCCCATGCTCCCCTGCTGGCGCCCTCCATACTGTCAGCTGACCTGGCCCGTCTAGGGGCGGAGGTCGATGAAGTCCTGGAGGCCGGTGCCGATATCGTGCATTTTGACGTCATGGACCATCATTATGTCCCGAATCTGACCTTTGGTCCCATGGTCTGCCAAGCCTTGCGTCAGTATGGCATCAAGGCGCCTGTCGATGTCCACCTGATGGTGCGTCCGGTCGATCCGCTGATCGCGTCATTTGCCGCTGCAGGGGCGACCTGGATCAGCTTTCATCCCGAGGCCTCCGATCATGTCGACCGCAGCTTGCAGTTGATCCGCGATGCAGGCTGCATGGCCGGTCTCGCACTCAATCCGGCGACGCCCCTCGCTTACCTCGACCATGTCATGGATAAGCTCGACTACATCCTCCTGATGAGCGTCAATCCCGGCTTTGGTGGTCAGACCTTCATCCCCTCGACCTTCAGCAAGATCGCCGCCGTCCGTGAACGTATCGTCGCCAGTGGCCGGCCTCTGCGCCTGCAGGTCGATGGCGGGGTGACGGCCGCCAATATCGGTCAACTGGCGGCCGCCGGGGTGGACACCTTCGTTGCCGGTTCGGCCATCTTCGCTCAGCCAGACCGGCGTGCCGCCATCGCCGCGCTACGTACGGCCATCGCCCAGGCGCAGCCATGAGCGGACTCGAGGCTTGGTGGGGTGGGCGACCGCGCCTGATCATGTTCGATCTCGACGGCACCCTGGTGGACTCGGTCGCTGACGTCGCCGCCGCCGTCGATCGCATGCGCATCGAACTCGGCCTGCCGCCACCGGGTGTCGACCAGGTGCGCCGCTGGGTCGGACGCGGTGCTGAAGCGCTGCTCGATTGTGTGATGGCCGATCAGGCCCATGATCCCCGCCTGCGTCAGCGCGCTTCGGCGCTGTTTGCGGCGGCTTACGCCGAAGGTGTGCAGGTCCACAGTCGGCTCTTGCCCGACGTCGAGGCGGCTTTGGCGATGATGGAGGCCTGGTGCCCTTTGGTTTGCATCACCAACAAGCCCTTGCGCTTCACCCTGCCCCTGCTCGAGGCACTGTCTTTGCGGGCGCGCTTCGCGCTCGTCCTCGGCGGCGACTCGCTGGCCGAGAAGAAGCCACATCCGCTGCCTTTGCAACACGCCTTGCAGCAGTTTGCGGTGCCTCCCCAGCAGGCCTTGATGATCGGCGATTCCCGCAACGATGTCGAAGCGGCACGTGCCGCCGGGGTGCCCTGCATCGCCCTGCGCGGCGGCTACAATCACGGTGAGCCCATCGAGGCCTGTCAGCCGGACTGGATCATCGACGGCTTTGCAGCCTTGTTATGAGCTGATATAGTGGAGATTCTTGCACAAGGGCTGGGCGATCATGGCGATGTATGAAGTCTGGGGACGATGGCGTAGGGCGTAAGTCTGAGCTGTGTACATTGGTCTTCGTCGACTTCGAGAGTATTTGCCATGAATCAAGAACAACTGACCGAGCTGGCCGGCCAGGGCTATAACTGTGTGCCCCTGGTGCGACGTGTCCACGCCGATACTGAAACCGCCCTGTCGATCTATCTCAAGCTGGCCCAGCAGCCCTACACCTATCTGCTCGAATCGGTACAAGGTGGCGAGACCTGGGGCCGTTACAGCATCATCGGCCTGGCCGCCCAGGAAGTCCTCACCCTGCATGGTCACTACCTGCGCATAGAGCGTGACGGGGTGCTGGTCGAGCAGGCTTCGGTGGACGACCCGCTCGCTTTCGTCGAGTCCTACGCCGCCCGGCGCAAGGTGCCCGAGCTGGCCGGCTTGCCGCGCTTCAGCGGTGGCCTGGTCGGCTATTTTGGCTATGACTGCGTGCGCTATGTCGAGAAAAAACTGGCGAAGGCACGTCATCCGGATCCGATAGCCACCCCGGACATCCTGCTCATGCTGTCGCAGGACCTGGCCGTGCTCGACAATCTGTCGGGGACCCTGTACCTGATCACCCACGTCGATCCGCTCGCCGATGCGGCCCTGGCGCACGGTGAGGCGCGTCTGCAGACGATGCAGGCGCGACTGGCCCAGCCTTTGCTCATGCCGCCGGTGCAGGCACAGCAGCCGGCCGCCGATGATGGCCGTTTTCACTCCTACACCGGGATAGACGCCTTCAAGGACGCCGTGCAGAGCATCCGTGAGTACATCCTTGCCGGTGACGTGATGCAGGTGGTGCTGTCGCAGCGCATGAGCGCGCCTTTGTCGGTGGCGCCTTTGTCGGTTTACCGGGCGTTACGCTATCTGAACCCTTCGCCCTACATGTTCTATATGGACTGCGCAGGCTTCAAGGTCGTCGGCTCTTCGCCGGAGATCCTCAATCGCGTCGAAGCCGGTCAGGTCACGGTACGCCCCCTGGCGGGGACCCGGCCGCGCGGGGCCACCCGCGAAGAGGATCTGCGTCTGGAGCAGGAGTTGCTGCATGATCCCAAGGAGATCGCCGAGCACCTGATGCTCATCGACCTCGGCCGTAACGATGTCGGCCGCATCAGTGAAACCGGCAGTGTGCGGGTCACCGAGAGTATGGCCATAGAGCGCTATTCCCACGTCATGCACATCGTCTCCAATGTCGAGGGGCGTTTGCGTTCGACCCTGGGGGCGATGGATGTTCTGCGTGCGACCTTGCCGGCCGGCACCCTCTCCGGTGCACCCAAGGTACGCGCCATGGAGATCATCGATGAGTTGGAGCCGATCAAGCGTGGCATCTACGGTGGCGCCGTCGGCTATCTGGGTTTTCAGGGACGCATGGACTTGGCCATCGCCATACGCACCGCGGTCATCAAGGATGCGCAGATCCATGTCCAGGCGGGTGCGGGTATCGTCGCCGACTCGGTGCCTGAGAGTGAGTGGGCGGAAACCTGCAACAAGGCGCGGGCCCTGTTTCGTGCCGTGGACCTGGCGCAGGCGATGGAGGCACAGACATGCTGATCATGATCGACAACTACGACAGCTTCACCTACAACCTGGTGCAGTACTTCGGTGAGCTGGGGGCGGATGTTCGCGTCTTTCGCAACGATGAGCTCAGTGTCGCCGAACTGGCGGCACTGGACGCCCAGCATATCGTCATCTCGCCGGGGCCGTGCTCGCCCAATGAGGCTGGCATTTCGATGCAGGTGATCGAATACTTCGCCGGCAAGGTGCCGGTGCTCGGCGTCTGCCTGGGGCATCAGGCCATCGGTCAGGTCTTCGGCGGCAAGGTGCTCCGGGCCCGTCAGGTCATGCATGGCAAGACCTCCCCCATCTACCATCATGGCCAGGGTGTCTTTCACGGCTTGCCGAGTCCTTTCACCGCCACCCGCTACCATTCCCTGGTGGTCGAGCGCGACAGCTTGCCGGATAGTCTCGAGATCAGCGCCTGGACGCAGGATGAGCAGGGCCAGGTCGATGAGATCATGGGCCTGCGCCACAAGACCCTGGCGGTGCAAGGTGTGCAGTTCCACCCGGAGTCCATCCTCAGCGAGCATGGTCATGCCCTGCTGCGCAACTTCCTGGAGCTGCGCGCATGATCGTCAAAGAAGCCCTGAAAAAAATCAGTCAGCGTCAGAACTTGTCCTGTACCGAGATGGCTACGGTCATGCGTGTGGTCATGTCCGGGGAGGCGAGCGCCGCCCAGATCGGCGGCTTGCTGATGGGCCTCGCCGTCAAGGGCGAGACCGTCGACGAGATACAGGGCGCGGTCAGCGTGATGCGTGAGCTGGTGACGCCGGTCCAGGTTGAGACGCAAGGTCTCGTCGACACCTGTGGCACCGGTGGCGATGGTGCCAAGACCTTCAATATCTCAACGGCGGCGGCTTTTGTCGTGGCCGCCGCCGGTGGTCGTGTCGCCAAGCACGGCAATCGCGCCGTCTCCAGCCGTTCAGGCAGCGCCGACGTCCTCGAAGCGGCCGGTGTCTGCCTGCAGCTGAAGCCCCTGCAACTGGCCCAGTGCCTGCAGACCTTGGGGGTCGTGTTTCTCTTTGCGCCGCTCCATCATGGTGCTTTGCGCCATGCCGTGCAGGCCCGCGCCGACCTCGGGGTGAGAACCTTGTTCAATCTGCTCGGTCCGCTCACCAACCCAGCGCGCGCCCCCAACCAGGTCATGGGCGTCTATGAGCGGCGCTGGCAGCGTCCTCTGGCCGAGGTTCTCGGTCGTCTCGGCTCACGGCATGTGCTTCTCGTCCACGCTGAAGATGGCATGGATGAAATCAGCATCAGCACGGCGACGCACATCGTCGAATGGCGTGATGGCCAGATCACGGAAAGTCTTTTTGACCCGCGCAGCCTCGGTGTCGCCCTGGCCGACCGCAGCGAACTCGAGGTGCTCAGTGTCGAGGACAGCCTGCGTCTGCTCAAGCAGTCCCTGCAGGCGAATGGCGGTGCCCCCGGCGATATCGTCGCACTCAATGCCGGCGCTGCCCTCTATGCCTGTGGCCGCAGTGAGTCGCTCAGTGCCGGCGTGCGTCTGGCCCAGGCGACCCAGGCCAGTGGCCAGGCCCTGGACAAATTGCACGCCCTGGTCGAATTGAGCCAAGCCTATGGCAGGAGCGATGTATGAAGGTGGCAACGGTGCTTGAGCGTATTCTCGCCGACAAGCACGAAGAGCTGGTCGCCCGCAAGGCTTTGTGCAGCGCCGAGGATCTGGCGGCACGCCGCGACACGGCACCGCCGCTGCGCCCCTTTGCCCAGTCCTTGCGCCGCCATATCGCGGCCGGTCAGGCCGCGGTGATCGCCGAGATCAAGAAGGCTTCACCGTCCAAGGGCATCCTGCGGGAAGATTTCGATCCTGCAGCCATCGCCGTGTCCTACCAAAGCGGTGGCGCCGCCTGTCTGTCGGTGCTCACCGACAGCAAGTACTTTCAGGGCGCTGACCGCTACCTGCAAGAGGCGCGGCAGGCCTGTGCCTTGCCGGTCTTGCGCAAGGACTTCATCATCGATGCTTACCAGATCGACGAGGCGCGTATTCTCGGCGCCGACTGCGTGCTGCTCATCGCCGCAGCGCTTGATGATGCTCGCCTCAGCGACTTCCATGCACACGCCCGCGCGCTGGGGATGGACGTGCTCATCGAGGTGCACGATGCCCAGGAGCTGCAGCGCGCCTTGCGTCTGCCGGTGGACATGATCGGTATCAACAATCGCAACCTGCACGATTTTTCGATCAGTTTGCAGACCACCTATGAGCTGCTCGCGTCGATACCGGCGGAGGTGCTGGTGGTCAGTGAAAGCGGTATCCTCAGTTCGGCAGACGTGCAGGCCATGCGCGCTCATGGGGTGCACGCTTTTCTCATCGGCGAAGCCTTCATGCGCGCCCTGGACCCGGGGAGAGCCCTCGCCGAGCTGATCGCCTGAAGCGCCTGCTGCTCAGTGCAGCTTGTGCTCCTGTTGTGGCGATAGTGGCGCCGCCTGCGCGGCCTCTTGAAAGTAGCGCAGCGGAACGTGGCGACTGAGGCGTTGCAGTAAAGCCTGGGCGATCGACGCCGAGATCTCGTGGCCGGTGTCGGGCAGGATGTCCAGGCTCACATCACCGCCCAGGCGCTGCCAGCGTTCCTGGGCTTGCACGCTGTGCAGCCTGGAGATGACCCGATCGTCTTGGCCATGCAGGAGGTGCAGGCTGTAGTCAAGATGGGCCTGCTCCGGTAGACGCGCATAGCGCCCGGCGATGGCGACGATGCGTGAGGCCAGTTGCGGCTTGGCCAGCGCCGCCTCCATGACCATGATGGCCCCTTGCGAAAATCCTATCAGGGCGGTGCCGTCGGCGCCGACGCCGCTGTGGCGCTGCCAGTGCTCGATGCTGGCGATAAAGCCGGGCAGGGCGTCCTGCACCCGCTGCGGGCGGCGCGCCTCGTCGATGCCCTCGACCGAAAACCATTGCCGTCCAGAACCTGCGCCGCTGCTCAGCGGCGCCGCAACGGCGACGACGCAGGCCTGCTTGAAGGCCTGCTTGAGATCGTCGCCGAGGGCCTGCATATGACGCGGCTCGCCACCGACACCATGAAAAAGTAGCAGCAGCTGCTCACTGACAGGCGGCTGCTGAAGGATGAGACTGTCGGTCATGACCGTACCCGCCGGTGCTAGGGAAGAGACTTCCATTGTGCGGTCATTGCCGGCAGCGGACAAGCTTCAGGCCGGCAACACTGCGTTGCCGGTGGGCACTCAGAAGCTGGCGTTCCATTGCAGGCCTATGGCCAGGGCGCTGCTGTCAACCCGGCCGTAGAGCTGACCTTGCGAGCTGCCGTAGCCGCTCAGGCTGGAAGGATTGCCCGGGGTGTCCGGCTGGCTGGGACTGTCGTAGGTGCGGGCCAGGGTACGGCTGTCGATTTTCCAGTAGCTGAGCGCCAGATCGACGCTGTTGCTGCTATTGATCTGGTAGGTGGCTCCCAGCGAAAACCATTGCCGGTTGTTGTCGGGCATGGTTGGAAAGACCCCGGAATTGTCCCCGGTGGGCGACTGGTCAAACATATAGCCGCCGCGCAGCTGCAGCGCTGGGCAGGCCTGGTAGCTGAGTCCCAGCGAAGCTTTCCAGGTGTTCTTCCAGGGCAGATTGACGTAGGTGTTGGCGATGGGCAGGGCCAGGATGTTGAGGTTTTGCAAACGGTCGTGGCGCGTCCAGGTGGTGTCACCCATGATCGCCCAGCGCTCGTTCAGGCGATGCCAGCCGTGCACCGAGAGCGACTCCGGGGTGGTGAGACGGACTTGCGCCGGCGCCGAGCTGGGCGCGCTGTAGACGAGCGCGGCGGGCAGGCCTTGATGCACCAGATTGGCTTGCAGTGGAGCGGTATTGCCGAGAGTCTCGCGCGCTTGCAGGTTTTCATGGATGGACGAGCGCCAGGAGATGCCGGCACGGGTATCGTCACTGAAACTGTGCAGATAGCCCAAGTTGTAGCCATAGCCCCAGCTGCTGCCGTGGATGTTGGCATAAGGGTCGAGGGCGCCTTGTGCGTCGGCGGCGCTCACCGCCGGAGCCAGGCTCGGCGATATCCCGTAGGCATAAGCAGGCCCGTAGACGCTACGGGTGAGGGCGCCAAACATATACTGGGCATCGAGGCCGAGACCGAGGCTGTCGTGTGGACTCAGGCGTATCGCCAGGGTGGGGTTGAGGGTCGTCGTTTCGAGGCTGGTCTCATTGGCGTAGTAGCGGCCGACGAAGTTGCTGTCGTAGGCCAGCTTGGCGGCAAAAGGCACGAAAATCCCCAGGCCGACGCTGTAGCGCTCGTTGATCTCGTGGCTGAAATAGGCGTGTGGAACGATCGTTGTCGAGATCGGCGTGCCGCCGTTATCGCCACTGATGGGCACGAAGTGGCCGCCCATATTGGCGGTTTCCACGCCTTGTGGGTGGAAGGAGACCTGGGGCAGCACCACGTCGAGCACCTGGGTGAAATGGTTGCCGTGCAGCAGGCTCAGCCCGGCGGGGTTGAAATAGATGGTGCTGGCATCGATGGCTTCGGCGCCGTTGGCGTTGGCAACGCTTTCGGCAGAGGCGCTCTGGGTGCCGAAATTGTAGCCCGAGGCATGGCCCGTACAGGGTAGTAGGGCGCTGACCAGGGGCAGTGCGATAGCCGCTTTTATCCTGTCGATCATGGCGAAGGATCCTTGTTCTGCGGAGGGGGGAGTCCGCCATTGTACGCCGCATCTCCCCTGCGTGTCAGCTTTTCTTGGTGAAGAAGCGGGCGTAGCGATCACAGATCAGGGCATCCAAAGCCTGATCCCAGGCTTCGGTGGGCAACTGCTGGAGTCCTTGAAAATGATGGGCCAGGCCGATCAGGCGAGGCCGTCGAGGACGTCTGTCGAGTTCGGCGATGGCGCGGTCGTAGTAGCCACCGCCGCGTCCGAGGCGATGCCCTTGTCGATCAAAGGCGACCAGCGGCAACAGCACCGCATCCAGCTGCCACAGCGCATAGGGGCGGCCGCGCGCCGGCTGTTGCACGCCGAGGCGGTGCTCTTTGAGGGCGCTGCCGGAGATACGAAAGCACAGGCTTTGGCCTTGCAGGCAGGGCAGGTAGGCGCGCCGCTGCAGTCTTTGCAGGAGGCGCTGTGGATCGATCTCGCCGTCGCTGGGCAGATAGGCGGCAATGCGTCGATAGCGACGCAGCAAAGGTGCATAGGCCGCCAGGGCCTGGGCTGCTGCGGCTTGCTGTGTCAGGTTTAGAAGGCGGCGTTGCTGGCGCAAACGCTGGCGCAGGAGGCGCTTGGCCTGGGCAGGGTCGTGGACCATGATGTTCTCCGGGATGCCGCTACCCGTCTGGACCCTTGAACCCATAGGTTCAAGGTGGAATGCTGAGTACGCCATCAGGCTTTCCGGCAAGCGGACATGCACACCGGCGCAACGTCGAGCATCCCTAGGACAAAAAACATCGGCTCAGGGGACGTGACGGGTGGGCGCACATCCCAGAGAACGTGTTCATTATATACCATGCCCCAGGTCTCTGCGCAAAACTCAGGCGTGCGGCAGCTGTACCGCCGCCAGCGCCTGCTCCATGCGCGCCATCATGCGCTCGAGGCTGTCCTCCGGGATCAGCGACTGGCGCTGATTCTGCTGCAAGGCGAGCAGTTCGCGGCTGAGATTGAGGGCGACGATCACGGCGATACGCTCGAGCCCGAGGATACGGCCCTGACCGCGTACCTCGCGCATTTTTTTATCAACGTAGGCCGCCGAGGCGCGTAGCACGTCCTGTTCGTCCTGCGGGCAGCTGATGCGGTAGGGCTTGTCGAGCAGCTGCACCTCGATCGTGCTGAGCTCACTCATGCAGATCCTCCTGATTTTCTAAGGCGCGCAGGCGCAGGATGATGGCCTCGACCTTGGCCTTGGCGAGCTCATTCTTGCGTTTGAGTTCGTGTATTTCATCATTTTTTTCACGATCTTGCTGCCGCAATCGCCGATTTTCGGCGTCGAGATGAATAAGGGCCTGGAGCAGGCGCTCAAGACGCTGTTCGAAGGAACTGAGGTCGGCGGTCATCGCAGGATGGGGTCGCGGTGGTGAGGGATAAGGCGTATATTAAGTTCGCGCCCAAGCTCTGGTCAAATGGCAGGTTCTTATGCACCATCCCCCCGCCCATCTTCCCGATTATGAAGATTTGTCGCGTGCCCTGCAGCGGGCGCGCAGTCTGTGTACGCCGAGTGAGTTGCAAGGGCTGCTCTGCGGTCTGCTCGCCGGTGGTGCGCGCCTCAACCAGGCGACCCTGGTGAAGATCCTCGAGGCGCATCTCGAACTGGGCGAGGCCATCAGTGATGATTTTGCCGCGCAGCTGGGCGCCTACAGCGCCAGCCTGCTGATCAGCCTTGCCGACGACGACTACAGTTTTCAGCTCTGCCTACCCGATGACGAGTCGCCCCTGCGCGCCCGGGTTGAAGGCATGGGGGCTTGGTGCAGTGGCTTTCTGTTTGGCTTTGGTACTGCTTTGCGTAAAATCGATGAAAGTCGTCTGAGCGAAGAAGTCAAACAGGCCCTCACCGACATCGTCGAGATATCGCGGGTCGACACGGCGCACCTGAGCGAGCAGGATGAGTTTGATCTTTTGCAGCTGGTCGAGTACGTGCGGCTGGCGGCGATCATGATTTTCACCACCTTTCTCCCGCAAGACGAAAAATCGACCCCCGAGGAAGCCTCCTGATGCCAGCCAGCTTGCCACCCGAGGAGTTTGCCCGTCGACGGCGCGCCCTGATGAACATGATGGGCGAGGACAGTATCGCGGTGCTGCCCGCCGCTGAACAGGCCCTGCGCAATCGCGACAGCGAGTACCGCTACCGGCAGGACAGCGATTTTTACTACCTGAGCGCCTTCCCTGAACCCGAGGCTGTCCTCTGCCTGATCCCTGGTCGGCCGGAGGGCGAGTTCGTCATGTTCTGCCGCCCGCGCGACAAGACCCTGGAGATCTGGAATGGTCGCCGCAGCGGTCCCCAGGGCGCCATCGACGACTACGGCGTCGATCAGGCTTTTCTCATCGAGGAGTTGGATACCCGCCTGCCCCAGCTGCTGCAGGGGCGCGGCAAGGTCTACTGCGCCATGGGCGCCCGCCCCGGTTTCGATCGTCGTCTGCTTGATGCCGTGCAGGGCTTGCGCGCGCGCGCGCGGGCGGGGGTGCACGCGCCGGGCGAATTTCTCATGCTCGATCACCTCTTGCACGATTTGCGCCTGTTCAAATCGGCCGAGGAGATACGGCTGATGCGCAAGGCTGCGGCGATCTCGGTGCAGGCGCACAAGCGCGCCATGCGGGCCTGTCGCGCCGGCCTTTATGAGTACGAGCTCGAAGCCGAGATCATGCACGAGTTCATGCGTCAAGGCTGTGTGGCCGCGGCCTACAACAGCATCGTCGGGGCGGGGGCCAACGCCTGCATCCTGCATTATGTGGAGAACCGTGATCGGCTGCAGGAGGGGGACCTGGTGCTCATCGATGCCGGCGCCGAGTACGAGTCCTATGCCGCCGACATCACCCGTACTTTTCCGGTCAACGGCCGCTTCAGCGCCGCCCAGCGCGACTTGTACGAGGTCGTTTTGCAGGCCCAGCAGGCGGCTATGGCGCAGATCTATCCGGGGGCGCACTGGAACGATGCCCACGACGCCGCAGTGCGTGTCATCACCACCGGTTTGCGCGATTTAGGTCTGCTGCGAGGAGAGCTTGATGAGCTCATCGCCAGCGAGGCCTACCGCGCCTACTACATGCACAGGACCGGCCATTGGCTGGGCATGGACGTGCACGACGTCGGTGACTACAAGGTGGACGAGCAATGGCGCCAGCTCGAGCCGGGCATGGTGCTCACCGTCGAGCCGGGACTCTATATCGCCCCCGATGCCGAGGTCGATGCGCATTGGCGGGGGATAGGCATACGTATCGAAGATGACGTCTTGCTGACCCGCCAGGGCCATGAGGTGTTGACCGCAGGAGCGCCCAAGGGCGTACAGGAGATCGAAGACTGGATGCGGGGTGCCGGGTGAGCGCAGAGCATGATTATGACCTGATCATCGTCGGTGGGGGTATGGTCGGGGCGACCCTGGCCCTGATGCTGGCGCAGATCGACGGTCTGCGTGTCGCCGTCGTCGAGGCGTCGCCGCCGCCACCCGCCGGGGGCGGCTTTCTGCCCAGCTTTGACGGCCGCTCGACCGCCTTGTCGCGCAGCACCAGCCAGGCTTTTGTAGAGCTCGGCCTGTGGTCGCAGATACGCCGCCACAGCCAGCCGATACGAGCCATCGAGGTGTCTGAGCAGGGCCGCTGGGGGCGCGTTCGTCTGCATGCCGAGGAGGAAGGGGTCGAGGCTCTCGGCTATGTCATGGAAAATGCCTGGCTGGGTCGCCTGCTGTACGCGGCCTGCCAGAATCAGCCCAGTCTGCAGTGGCTGGCGGCCAGCAAGGTCCTGGCGATCGGCAGCGCCGGACCGCTGCAGACGGTGCGCGTCGGTTGCGCCGACGGCGAGCTTGAGCTGCGTGCGCCTTTGCTGGTCGCCGCCGATGGTGCGCAATCGAGCCTGCGGGCCGCCATGCAGATCAACAGCGACAGCTTCGATTACCGGCA
>JAJZHK010000088.1 GCA_021804565.1 Pseudomonadota bacterium
CACCCTCACGATGCAACACGCGCGTCAAAAGATCTCTCATCATCGCCTCCATGGACACCCAGCCGGCAATACTAAGGGGCCGGCTGTGGCTGTGCCTTGATCCAGAGCAGCACTTTCAACGTGCCATGAAATCCGGAAAAATCTGGCCGAGCCGCTGCCAGAGCTGCGGATCCTCAGGGACGGGTGGCCAAGAATGCAAACTCGGATCGAGGCAGGCACGTGCCTGCAGACGCTGCAAACGGAAATGGCGCACGCCACGCTGGTAGAGCTGCTCGGCCAGCTCGAGCAGACGCTCGGCGGAAAAAAGGCGCGGATGCCAGGTGGTCCGTACCTCATAGGCCCGGCCTGACTGCAAAAGCTGATCGAGACAGGCGTAGGCCTGGGCCCCGGAAGCGGCTCGACCGGTCAGACCGGGATAGTCAGCTTCGAGGGCCTTGATATCCAGGCCCACCCAGTCACATAAAGGCAGGATGGCCCGCAAGCGCCGCGGCGAGGCCCCGGCGCTGTGCAGACCGACCTTGAACCCAAGCGCACGCACCTGCTCCATGGCCGCTTGCAGACCCAGCTGGGCGAGGGGTTCGCCGCCACTGAAAATGACCATGTCCAGCAAGCCGCGACGGCGCTGCAACTGCGCCTCTACCGTCTCCCAACGGCCCTCGGCAGTCTCGCCAAAAGAACGCAGATGGGCGTTCTGACAGTAGCCACACGACCAGCTACAGCCTTGTACGAAGACGACGGCCGCCAACTGCCCCGGGCAGTCGACACTGGAATAAAGCACAAAACCGCCCACCTGCAGGTGGGCGCTCGCGCTGGCCTGTCGTGTTATCGACTCGCACACGACACGGAACCACAGGCCGACTCGACAAAATGCCGACGCTCTCCGTGCTCGGACTTCTTGCCCGGATTGAAGGCGGTGACCGGCCGGTGATAACCCATCACCCGTGTCCACACTTCACAACGGGTGCGTCGCTCTGCTGGCAAGGAGCCAGACCTTTCATTCGCTTGCATAGCTTTCCTCCTGTTGATGCTCGGCTTCGATCTGCCGGCGTAGTTGCTCGTCACACAAAGGGCAAAATTCATGTTCGCCTTTCAGATAGCCGTGCTGCGGGCAAATCGAAAACGTCGGCGTCAGCGTCAGATAGGGCAGGCGAAAACGTCCCAGAGCACGCTGCACCAGCTTTCTTGCAGCATCGGCTGAAGACAGTCGCTCATTCATATAGAGATGGAGGACGGTGCCACCGGTATAGCGGGTTTGCAGGTCGTCCTGCAGCTCGAGCGCCGCGAAAGGATCATCGGTGTAACCGACCGGCAACTGGCTCGAATTGGTGTAGTAAGGGGCGTCAGCGCTACCGGCTTGCAAGATGCCCGGATAACGACGCTGGTCTTCGCGCGCAAACCGGTAGGTGGTGCCTTCCGCCGGGGTCGCCTCGAGATTGTAAAGATGACCGCTATCTTCCTGGTACTGGCGCAGGCGATCGCGGACATGATCGAGCAGAGCAGCTGCCAGGGCATGCCCCTGGGGCGAGACGATATCGAAGGCATCTGCAGAAAAGTTACGCAGCATTTCGTTGATGCCATTGAGGCCTAAGGTCGAGAAATGGTTGCGCAAGGTGCCCAGATAGCGCTGGGTGTAGGGAAACAAACCCTGATCCATATAGGACTGGATGACCCGGCGCTTGATCTCCAGACTGTTGCGGCCGAGGTCAAGCAGACGGTCGAGGCTGGCCAGCAGACCGTCCCAGTCGCCCTTGAACAGATAACCGAGGCGGGCACAGTTGATCGTGACCACACCGATGGATCCGGTCTGCTCGGCCGATCCGAACAGACCATTGCCACGCTTGAGCAGCTCACGCAGATCGAGCTGCAAGCGGCAGCACATCGAGCGGATCATATTGGGCTTGAGTTCGCTGTTGAGAAAGTTCTGAAAATACGGCAGTCCGTACTTGGCCGTCATCTCGAACAACAGCTCAGCATTGGGCGAATCCCAGACAAAGTCCTCGGTGATGTTGTAGGTCGGGATAGGAAAGGTGAACACCCGGCCCATCGCGTCACCCTGCATCATCACCTCGAGATAGGCCTTGTTGATCATGTCCATCTCGGCCTGCAGATCTGCATAGCAGAAGGGCATCTCCTCACCGGCGATGATGGGGATCTGCGTACGCAGATCCTCAGGGCAGACCCAGTCGAAGGTCAAATTGGTGAACGGGGTCTGCGTGCCCCAGCGCGAGGGCACATTGAGGTTGTAGATGAGCTCCTGGATACACTGGCGCACCTCGGCGTAAGCCATGGCATCCTTGCGCACAAAGGGCGCCAGATAGGTGTCAAAGGACGAGAACGCCTGGGCGCCGGCCCACTCATTCTGCAAGGTCCCGAGAAAATTGACCATCTGCCCGACCGCGCTCGACAGGTGCTTGGGCGGTGTCGCCTCAACCCGCCCCGGCACCCCATTGAAGCCTTCATGCAACAAGGTGCGCAAGGACCAGCCGGCACAATAGCCGCTCAACATGTCGAGGTCATGGATATGGATGTCGGCATTGCGATGAGCCTGACCGATCTCTGGCGGATAGACATGGTGCAGCCAGTAGTTGGCGGTCACCTTGCCGGCGACATTGAGAATGAGCCCGCCCAGCGAGTAGCCCTGATTGGCATTGGCATTGACCCGCCAGTCGCTGCGCTCGAGGTACTCATTCATGGCATTGGCGACGTCGACCACCGTCGCGTGATCCTGACGCAGGCGATGGTGCTGCTCGCGGTAGACGATATAGGCACGCGCTGTTGAAAAGTAGGCAGCACGGGCCAGGACCTGCTCGACGATATCCTGGATATCCTCAATGCCCGGAATCGACGTACCGCGGTAGCGCAAGGCGATCACCTCGAGCACCGACTGCAACAGATCTGTCGCTCTTTCACCGGCAAACTCGCCGGTGGCCAGGCCGGCCTTGAGCAAGGCTTTGCCTATCTTGTCCGCATCAAAGCTGGCCAAAGATCCATCACGCTTACGAACCTGCCTGGGCAAAGTCATCGCCACTTCATCAACCGCGCTCATAATTACACCATATATTGATTAAGTATTATTTTTAGTCACTACATCTTGTGTCGTACTCTGCAGCCAAGACGACGTTTAGAAACTGACGCAGATCAATAGAGATGCAGTCAGTCATCGACTTCGACGCTGACGGGATGAGCCGTCCAGGGTAGAATGGGGGCCTGTTTGGCCTGGTGGAGAGCTTAAGGATGTCGGTGCCCGAAGTTGCCAAGCTGCCCACCGCGCGCTTGTGGCGACGGCTGGCTGCGGGGGTCTACGACGGCCTCCTGTTGATCGCGATCAATGCCATCGTCGCCGCCGTCGTCGTCAACCTGCTGACGCCGAAAGTTGCTGTCGAAAAGCACACGCTGACCGTCTTGAGTGCCTCCATACGCTATGGCCTCATGCTGCCGGCGATGCTGCTCGCAACAGGTCTGTTCTTTGCTTACTTCTGGGTGCATAGCCAGCAAACCCTGGGCATGCAGACCTGGCATATCCGCCTGGAACGCTGGGATCAGGAGCGCCTGAGCTGGCGTGACGCCTGCGTACGCTATCTATGGGCGCTGGCCTGTCTGTTTCCCGCCGGCCTCGGCTACTGGTGGGCCCTGCTCGATCGCCACGGCCTCAGCCTGCATGACCGCTTGTCACGCACGCGTGTCGTTTTTGCGCCCCCCCTCAGATCGAAGCGTCACTGAGCTGTCCGGCGTAGACATCAAAACGCACGCTCTTGCCGCCGAGCACATGGGTGGGCTGCTGGCCGGCCAGCGGCGGCGCCAGGCGTGGCCGCTTGACCACCACCCTCGGGCAGAGCCGGCGCGACGGCGCCAGCAAAGCGTCAGCGTCCTCATCACCACCGAGCAGGTCCTGAAAAAGATCCATCGCCTTGCCTGAGCGGGCTGTGCCGCCTTGCTGCGGAAACATCGGGTCGAGATAGAGGGTGTCGTAGGTTCCAGGCGGCAGTTGCCGGAGCCGCTCGTGGGCGTCGCCACAGCTCAGTTGCAGGCGTGCCGCCGTCGCTGCCCACTGCGGATGTGCGGCCGCCCGCTGCAGTCCATCGGCGAGCAGCAT
>JAJZHK010000050.1 GCA_021804565.1 Pseudomonadota bacterium
CATCCACCGGCAGGCCGCGCAGGCCCTCGGCCTGGCCATGCAGCAGCGCTGCAGCCGCAGGGTTGGCGTGCAAGATGCAGCCGTGCTCGGTATCGATGATCATGGCCGCCTGCGGCATGCTCGCGAAAAGGGCGGAGGCCGCCGGGCCGCGGCGCTTTTCCAGCCAAGCCCCGAGCATCGTCGCGAGCATGTCGGTGGCCACGTCAGCGTCGTGGCGAAGTTGCCACGCTGAGTTCGCGATCTTGCGCGCAAAGCGCGCATGAGCCGGCGCCGGACCGTGCGTTTTTGAATGCAGAAACGCTACATCCTGGCTATAGAGCGTCCAGGGCATGCGCATATAGGTGTCCAGCCAGTCACACAAAGACTCTCGGCTAGCCTCGTCGCATGAGGTGGTGTCGGCATCCAGCACACGTGTATCTCCATGGATCGATGTTCTTAACTATAGCCGCCTATCGGCAAAATCCATCATCTTTCCGGCAATTTGGCGTATCGCTGCAGGGCCTCAATGGACCTTGCCCAGGCAACTGGGGTAGGGCGCTTTTTCATGGGCCTGCAGCGGGCACAAACGCACCGGCATGAGCTCACTGAGGCGGTGCAGCCAAAGCTGGGTATCAGGCGGCTTGGGATGCTCGTAAGCCGGCGCACGCTCATCCCAGCGCAGGGTATAGATGTCATCGCTGCCTTTGAGGGCAAGGATCAGCGAGCTGATGCTGTACTGCGGGGCGTCGGGGCTATGTCCACAGCTTTGCAAGATGGCGTAAAGCTGGCCTGGGCTGGCCCCCTCTTGGGGCAAGACCGACATCGCGTATGAGCCCGGGCATTGGCTGCTGTAGCGCTGCGCGCCAAAGTCGATCAGGGCCTGCAGGGACAAGGCCGGCATTTTGGCCTGGTCTTCGCTACCGGTGATGGTCAGCATCTGCGTCCAACTCTGCAGGCTCTCGCCATGCAGCAGCGACAGCCGCAAGTAGTTGCCGTGCTCGCTGTGCTCATAGGCCGGCTGGGGGGCAAACTCCTGCGGCCAGCGCATCATCAGCAGCTGATGAAAGATGGGGGTGATGCTATAAGCATCCTGACCTTTATGGAGCAGTGCATCGAGCTGCGCCGGGCTGATCGGCTCGAGGCGCTCAGCCATCTTGCCGCTGCAGGGGTAAGCTGTAGCCAGAGCGCCGATGATCTGCTCATCGGAGAGCAGCCCCATCAGCTCAAGATGAGCGCGGTTGTAGCGGTCGATGGCGGCCTGCAGATCGTCGAGGGTGGCAAAATCAGGGGCGCAGAACTCGCGACCGTTGTGCTGCATGGCCAGGGCTTTGAGACTCTCGTTCGCGGTGTCGGCGTCAGCCCATCCCGCCCATACCAGCAAGGCCAAGAGCAGTGCGCGCATGAAAACTCCTTTAGCGGCTGATGAATCGACGTATATTGATGCCACCGATGCTGGCCATCTGGCAGCGTATGCCGCGCCTTTCGAACTCGGCCTGGAGTTCGTTGATGATCATTTTCTCCACTTCAGCCTCGACATCGGTCACCAGCTTGCCTATGAGTGCGGTGAGCGGGCCTCGGTGCTCCTTGACCAGTTCGTCAAGGTTGGTGATTTCGATGGTGATCATGCTGCCTCGCAAATGGATAGCCGAGTTGCATCATAAGCTGAGCTGGAATCTGGTGTATAGATGGGCATGCCGGCATGGCCGTCCGCACGTGGACATCTTCGACGGATCTTTGGCGTTGCTGTTGCCGGTGTCGGCGCCAAGGGCTTGGCATAGCGGCGGACAGAGCGGATATTCCTTGCCGCTTTCTTGCCTATGAACACAGCACATCTTTGTTAAGTCCTTGATGTATTAATTTTTTATCAAGATGGTATGGGTCTTGCATGCGTCTTGCTGAGCGTGGCATATGGGCAAGAGCGAGGTGCCGAACATGGCTTTAGATTTCAACACGGCATTTGGGGTGCATGAAAAAGCTCTGGGCTTGCGTTCAGATCGCCTGCAGCTGATCGCCTCCAATTTGGCCAATGCCGATACCCCGGGCTACAAGGCGCGTGATATCGATTTCCAGGCGGCGATGCAGGCCGCCATGTCCGGTGCTTCTTCAGGACTGGCCCTGGCGCAGACCCAGCAGGCTCACCAGTCCGGACAGGCGGTGAGTGAGCTGAACGGCCTGGTGCAGTATCGAACACCGACCCAGCCTTCGCTGGATGGTAATACGGTCGATGCTCAGCAGGAGGAGGCGGTGTTCTCACGCAATGCCGTCGATTATCAGGCGAGCTTCACCTTCCTCAATAACGCTATCAAAAACATGCTGACGGCGATACGCGGCAGCTAGGAGTTTGCGCCATGTCCATGGGAGATGTCTTTACGATCGCCGGCAGTGGCATGAGTGCCCAGACGGTGCGCTTGAATACGGTATCCAGCAACATCGCCAATGCCGATTCGGTCAGTTCATCGATAGGTCGTACTTACCGTGCCAGGGAGCCGGTTTTTCAGGCCGTGCAGCAGAGTCTTTACGATGCCGAGAACGGCGGCCAGCCTTTGCAGTTGGGCCCCGATGCCTCCGGGGTGCAGGTCATGGGGGTGGTGGAAAGTCAGGCCCCGCTGCAGATGCGCTACGAGCCTGGCCATCCCTATGCGGATAAAAACGGCTACGTTGCCTATCCCAATGTCAATGTGGTCGAGGAGATGGCGAACATGATTTCGGCGTCACGCTCATTTCAGACCAATGTCGACGTGATGAATACCGCCAAGACCTTGATGCAAAAGACCCTCACCCTGGGTCAGTAAGGAGATTGCCATGAGCACCCCGGTGAACAACAGCGCCAGCATTCTCAGTCAGTACGCGCTGAACAGCAGCGCCACCCCGACCAGCGCTTCCAATGCGGCGACGGCGAGTGCGGCCGCGACGGCGACGCAACAAACTTTGGGTGAAAACGACTTCCTGACCATGATGATGGCTCAGCTGAAAAATCAGGATCCACTCAATCCAATGGACAATAGCGCTTTCGTGGCACAGCTGGCGCAGTTCTCGCAGGTGTCGGGTATCCAGAATCTCAACACCACCATGAGCAGCCTGAGCAGCAACCTGACCTCGAACCAGGCGCTGCAAGCTTCTTCGCTGATCGGCAAGCAGGTTTATGTCAACTCCAGTCAGGCGGTCTACAACGGGCAAGGTGCGTTCAGTGGCATGGTCACCCTGCCGCAGAGCACCGACAGCCTCAATGTCCAGATCAGCGATGCCAGCGGAGCGGTGATCAAGCAGATCAGCCTAGGTACCCAGGCCGCCGGCAGTATTCCCTTCACCTGGGACGGCAGCACCGATGCCGGTGGCAGCGCTCCGGCCGGCACCTACAAAATCGCGGCCACGGCCGATCTGTCGGGTAAAAGCACCCAGCTGACGACGGTTTTGCCGGCCAATGTCAACAGCGTCAGCTTTTCTTCCAGTGGTGGCGCCATACAGCTCAATTTGCAGGGTTTGGGCAGCACGCCTTTGAGCTCGGTACAGCAGATTGCCCAATAATCAGAAGAGGTCGATACCATGTCCTTCAATACATCGCTGAGTGGCCTCAACGCATCCAGTTCCAATCTGGATGTCATCAGTAACAATATCGCCAACGCCAGTACGGTGGGCTTCAAGGCCTCGCGCGCCGAGTTTGGGGATGTTTATGCCGCTTCCGTGCTCGGCACTTCGGCCAATGCCATAGGTTCGGGGGTCAATCTGACCGATGTGCGTCAGTTGTTCGATCAGGGCAATCTGACCACCACCGGCAACAACCTCGATGTCGCCATCAGCGGTGGTGGCTTTTTTGCCCTGAGCAATGCCGGAGCCATCCAGTACACCCGTGCCGGACAGTTTGGCCTCGACAAGAATGGTTATGTCGTCAACTCCAGCAATGCCCGTTTGCAAGGCTATAGCGTCGATGCCAGCGGCAATGTCAACGGCAACAGCCTGACCGATCTGCAAGTCAGTACCGCCAATCAGGCCCCGGCACGGACCACCGATGTCAGTGGCAATGTCAATCTCGACGCCGCCGCCAGCGTGCTCGTCAAGCAGGGCAACACCTATGCCTCGACCGGCACGTCGATAGGGCAGGTCAATACCGGGACGACCAATGGCTATCCGGCCGAATCGGTGACGGTCAACAACACCAATACCGGCGGTTCCAGCAATATCAGTTTCAGCGCCAATGAAACCGCCCAGGCGATCGCGCAACAGCTGCAGGCGGTCGCTGGCGTGTCGGCAACGGCGACGACGACGGCGGTGCTCAGTGCCTACAACAACACCGGCTCTACGGTCACCCTCAATGGTGTCGCGCTGACAGGCGCGACGCCGGCGGCCCTGGCAGCGTCGATCAACAGTCTGAGCGGGACCACCCTCAACGGCATCACCGCCTCGGTTTCCGGCAGTACGGTGACGGTGACCTCGACCACCGGTCAGGATCTCGATTTCGGCATGAACAACAGCGGGATCGCTGCTGACACCCTGAGCGTGCAGGGGGAGGCCAATGGCTCGCTGGTCGGTGCGGCGAAGACCCTGTCGGGCTCAGGGGGCGGCAACCTGACCGTCGGCGGCGTGGTCAACCTCAATTTGCAGCAAGGCCTGACCCTCAGCGGTGGAGGCGGAGGCATCTTTACCGCGTCACCTGTCGGTACGCCCTACATCTCCAATACCTTCAGCCCGACCAATCCGGCCACCTATAATTCGGTGACCGGCACCACGGTTTATGACAGTCTGGGCAATTCGCACCAGCTGACCATGTACTTCGTCAAGAACTCAGCGCCCAACACCTGGACCATGTACGCCCAGATCGATGGCCAGAATATCGGTGATCCCAATTCGGCGCTGCCACCGCCGCAGAACACCCAGCCGACCATGTACGCGCACAATCTGGTGTTTAACAATGACGGCAGCCTGAACACCTCGGCGACGGGGTCGATCTTGGTGTCGAACTGGTCGCCGCTATCAGCCAATGGCCTGCCCAACGGTGCCGTATCCGGCCAGCCGGTGGCACAAGGCGGTGCCTTGCCTATCCCGAACCCGCCGACATCGTCCAATTTTCAGATCGACCTGGGCAGCACCACCCAGTACGGCAGCTCTTTCGCAGTCAACTCGCTGAGTCAAAATGGCTACACCACCGGCCAGCTGAGCAGCCTGAGTGTGAGCAACACCGGGCAGTTGCAGGCCAACTACACCAATGGTCAGTCGAAGACCCTGGGGGTGGTGGCTTTAGCCAATTTCCCGGACCAGCAAGGTCTCAAGCAGGTTGGCAATACGTCCTGGGTGCAGACCTTCACCTCCGGTCAACCGACCTATGGGCAGCCTGGAACAGCGTCATTGGGGCTGCTCAACTCCGGTTCCCTGGAAGGATCGACGGTCAATCTGTCGAGTGAGCTGGTCAATCTCATCACCGCACAGAGCGACTACCAGGCCAATGCCAAAAGCATACAAACGCAGTCGACCCTGATTCAGACGGTGGTCAATATCGGCGGTGCGCCTTAAGACCGGAGGTCTTAGCCTCTTTTGAGCGGAGCATGTCATGGATCGTTCTCTTTATGTGGCGATGAGTGGTGCAGCACAGGCGCAAAACGCCATGAGTGTGCACGCCAATAATCTGGCCAATGTCTCGACGCGCGGCTTCAAGGCTGACCTTGAACAGGCGCGCGCCATGCCGGTGTTTGGTCAGGTCTTCCCGAGCCGGGCTTACGCCATGATCGAGGAGCCCTCGACCGATACCCGTACCGGCGCCATCGAGACCACCGGCAATCCCCTCGACGTGGTGCCTAGCGCCGGTAACTGGATCGCTGTGCAGGGTGCGGACGGCCAGGAGGCTTACACCCAGGCCGGTGATCTGCAGATCGGTGCCGACCGGACTTTGCGCAATAGCGCCGGCTTCGCCGTGCTCGCCAGCAATGGCAAACCCTTGCAGATTCCCCAGGCCAGTCGCGTCGAGGTCGGCGAAGACGGTACAGTCTTTTATCAATCCATGGATGCCAAGCTCACCGACCTGGCGGTGCTCGACAAAATCAAGCTGGTGCAGCTCGATCCCATGCAGATGAGCAAGGGGAGCGATGGCCTGATGCGTTTGCCTGGCGGCAGTAAATTGCCGGCCGCCAACCCCTCAGCCACGGTCATCAAGGGGGCCGTCGAAGGCAGCAACGTCAATGCCGTCGCCGAGATGACCCGTATCATCGAAGTCTCGCGCCAGTATGAAATGCAGATCAAGTTCATGCAGGATGCCCAAAACAATGACCAGACTATGGCACGAATCATGCAGAACTTAGGTTGACCGCCGGCGTCGTCGTTCTCTTGACGCTCTCCGGCACCACTTTTATTGCGGAGGGCTCGTCTCATGCAACCAGCACTATGGATCGCCAAAACAGGTCTGAGCGCCCAGGACGTCAAGCTTGCGACCATCGCCAACAACCTGGCCAACGTCTCGACCACCGGTTTTAAGCGTGACGAGGCCACTTTTCAGGACCTGCTCTATCAGACCCAGTTCTCGCCAGGAGGGCCTTCGTCCTCGATCACGGCCTTGCCCTCGGGTTTGAATATCGGTACCGGGGTGCGTATCGGTGACACCAAAAAGCAGTTCACCGAAGGTTCGATCAACGTCACCAGTCAAACCCTCGATGTGGCCGTCAATGGCCGAGGCTTTTTGCAGGTGCTGCTGCCCGATGGGACGCTCGCCTATACCCGCGATGGCAGCTTGCAGATCAATGCCCAGGGCCAGCTGGTGACCGCGCAGGGCTATGCCATCCAGCCGGCGATCACGATCCCACCGCAGGTCTCGCAGGTGACCATCGGCCAGGATGGAACGGTCTCCTACAACAATCCCACCACCAATCTACCCAGCCAGATCGGTCAGATCACCCTCGCCGACTTCATCAATCCGCAGGGCTTGCAGCCTATCGGCAACAACCTCTATATGGAGTCGGGGTCCAGCGGTACCCCGGTGGTGGCGCCGGGCGGCACCGCCGGGATGGGGACTTTGCAGCAAGGGGCTTTGGAGACCTCCAACGTCAATATTGTGACGGAGATGGTCGACATGATCAGCTCTCAGCGCGCTTATGAGATGAACTCCAAGGTCATCTCGACAGCGGATCAAATGATGCAGTTCGTCACCCAGAATATGTAAGGTGAGGTGTCGCATGCGCCGTCTGTTTCTGCTCTTGCCTTTGTCGAGTGTGCTGGTGGGGTGTATCGACCCCCTGCCTCACGCTGATGATCCGGCGTACGCCCCGGTCATGCCGATCGCACGTATTGCCCCGGAGAAGAACAGCGGCTCCTTGTACCAGAGTGGCTACAGCCAGAGCCTCTATGAGGATCATCTGGCGCGGCGCATCGGTGACGCCATCACCGTGGTCTTGCAGGAGAACCTGGCCTCCAGCGACTCCAACAACGCCATGATCATGAAAAACGACACCAACACCGGGACGGCAGGCGTCAATATCGGCGGGTTCAAGCCCTTTGGCGCCAATCTGGCGGCCAATACCGCGGCCTCGCGCAGTTTTCTCGGTAATGCCATGGCCGGTCAGAGCAACACCTTGACCGGTAATGTGACGGTCAGTGTCGTTGACGTGCTGCCCAACGGCATGCTCGTCCTGCGTGGCGAGAAGTGGGTGCATCTGGCGCATGGCACCGCCATCATCCGTGTGTCCGGCGAGGCCCGACCGGAGGATATCAATCCTGATAACAGCGTGATCTCGACGCGGCTGGCGGATGCCCGGGTGACCTACACAGCCCGTGGTGAAACCCAGGATTCGAGTGAGAAGGGCTGGTTCTCCAAGTTCATCAGCAGCGTGTATTGGCCCTTCTAGGAGGCATCATGAAGTCTTGGCTCATCGTCATGCTGGCTTGTGTGAGCTTCGCCGCACCGGCCGAGCGCATCAAAGACTTGACCGAGATATCGGGGGTCAGACCGAACCAGCTGGTCGGCTATGGACTGGTCGTCGGCCTCAATGGTACGGGCGACTCCACCAACCAGGCACCGTTCACGGTGCAAAGCTTCAGAAACATGCTGCTAGGCTTTGGTGTCGACGTCTCTTCAAACATGAACCCACAGCTGAAAAATGTCGCGGCGGTGGCCATCCATGCAGAACTGCCACCCTTTGCCAAGCCGGGGCAGACCATCGATATCACGGTCTCCAGCCTGGGCAATGCCAAGAGCTTGCGAGGTGGGGTCTTGCTGATGGCCCCCCTCAAAGGCGCCGATGGCCAGGTCTACGCCGTTGCGCAGGGTAATCTGGTGGTCAGTGGTTTTGGCGCGGAAGGCGCCGACGGCTCCAAGATTACCGTCAACGTTCCGACCGTGGGCAGCATTCCCGGCGGGGCGTCGGTCGAGCAGGCGGTCAGCAATCCGTTTTCCAGTGCGCCGACCCTGACCTTCAATCTGCATCGCTACGACTTCACCACCGCCATGCGGGTGACGGACGTCATCAACAAGACCTTCGGGCCCCATACGGCGGTGACCCTCGACGGCGGTTCCATCCAGGTGACCCCGCCGCAGGACACCAGCGAACGGGTGGTTTTCATGGCGACCCTGGAAAATCTCGACGTCAGTCCTGGGCGAGCCGCTGCACGCGTCATCATCAACTCGCGCACCGGCACCATCGTCATCGGCCAGGATGTGCGGGTGTCCCCGGCGGCGGTCAGTCATGGCAATTTGACCGTCTCGATTTCAGAAAACCCGACCGTCAGTCAACCCGGACCGCTGTCCGGTGGACAGACGACCGTGGTACCGAAATCCAATATCCAGGTCAACGAAGAGAACAAGCGTATGTTCTTGTTCAAGGCCGGCACCTCGCTCGACGACATCGTGCGCGCGGTGAACCGGGTGGGGGTCGCTCCAGGCGACCTCATGGCCATCCTCGAGGCGCTCAAGGCGGCCGGGGCCCTGCAGGCGGAGATCCAGGTGATATGAACACGACACTCAGCGCAGGTCTAGGCAATTACAACGATCTCAATGCCTTGCAGAGTCTGAAGAGCGGGCAGGGTCACAACCCCAAAGCGGTGGCTGAAGTGGCTCGCCAGTTTGAGTCGATCTTTGTCAACATGATGCTCAAAACCATGCGTGAGGCGACGCGCTCGCTCAATCCCCATGACGAGTTCGCCTCCGACCAGAGCCATTTTTATGAGGACATGGCCGATCAGCAGCTGGCCTTGCAGATGTCCGAGCATGGCGGCATCGGCTTGGCGCATGTCCTGCAGCGGCAGTTGTCCGGTGGCCTCAGTGCCGCCGCCAGCCCGGCAGCGCCGGCGCCGGCGGCGCACAGCCCGGGCAAGGCCGAGCACCAGGCCTTCATCGATGCACTCCTGCCGCATGCCCGTGCAGCCGCCCAGCAGCTGGGTGTCAGTGTCCGTGTCATCCTCGCGCAGGCCGCTCTTGAGACCGGCTGGGGCAAGAGTCTGGCGCAGGGCTTCAACAATCTTTTTGGCATCAAAGCCGATCATGGCTGGAAAGGGCCGAGCACACGCAGCTCGACCCTGGAGGTGGTCGATGGGCAGCTGCAGCGCACCCAGGCGCACTTTCGTGCCTACCCCTCGCTGGCGGCCAGCGTCCAGGACTATGTCAATTTTCTGCGCGCCAATCCGCGCTACCAGCAGGCGCTCGCCGCCGGGCAGGATGAGCAGGCCTTTGTGCAGGCGCTGGCGCAGGCCGGCTATGCCAGTGATCCACACTACGCCGACAAATTACGTCAGATGCTGGCCAGCTCCAGCTTGGCTCATCAGACTTAAGGGGCAGCCATCATGTCCGATATGCTCAATATCGCCATCAGCGGCATCAATGCCAGCCAGGTCGCACTCAATACCATCGGCAATAACATCACCAATGCCAATACACCGGGTTACACCCGCGAAAGCACGGTTATCAGCAGTGCCGTGCCGCAGGCCATGGGGACCTACAGCCAGGGCAACGGTGCCGACGTCATCGGGGTGGTGCGCCAGGCCAGCGATTTTCTGAACAACCAGCTGCTCAGCGACAGCTCCCAGTCCAGCCAGCTGGATGCGCTGAGCACCGCTTTGTCGCGTATCAATAACTATGTGGCCAGTTCGAGCACCGGCATGAGCGGGCAACTGCAGACCATGTTCAATGATCTGCAATCGGCCTTGAGCAATCCGGCCTCGGTGACCTCCCGGCAGGTGGTGCTGTCCGACCTGCAGTCGGTGGTGCAAGCTTTCAATGCCAGCGCCCAGGAGGTGCAGAGTGAGAATACCACCGTCAACAGTGCGGTGGCCTCCGCCGTCAGCCAGATCAATAGCCTGGCCGGCAACATCGCCGCCCTGAACAATCAGCTGGCCGGTACCGGCAGCCTGCCCACCGGTCAGCAACCCAATGCCTTGCTCGATAATCGAGATGCCCTGCTGCAGCAGCTGTCCAAGCTCGTCGCGGTGACCGTGGTCAAGGATGGCAGCGGTATGGACAATGTGTTCATCGGCAACGGTCAGGCCCTGGTCAGCGGGAGCAGCGCCAGCACCCTGGGCACCCAGGTGTCCACCCAGAACTCCCAGCACATCGATGTCACCTTGCAGGGGGTGCAGGGTCCCCAGGTCATCACCAGTTCGCTCAGCGGTGGCAGTCTCGGTGGGCAACTGGCTTACCAGAACTCGACCCTCGGCGTGGTGCAGAACACCCTGGGGCAGCTGGCCCTGATTCTGGCCGATGCCATGAACAAACAGAACCAGCTGGGCGTCGACCTCAACGGCCAGCCCGGGGCCAATGTGTTTGCAGACATCAATAGCGCTGCGGCGGTCGCTTCACGGATCACCGCCGATGCGACGAATCCGCAGCCGCAGACTTATAGCATGGGGGTGAGCATCACCCACACCGCGCAGCTGACCGCGTCCGACTACACCTTGAGCTTTGCCGCACCAGGCAGCACCTACAGCCTGACCCGTGCCAGCGACGGCAAGGTGGTGGCGCAAGGTCAGCTGCCGCCGACCTTGCCGGCCAGCATCAGTGCCGATGGCTTCAGCATCAATCTGCAAAGTGGCAACTATGCGCCAGGATCGGTTTTTCATATCGCGCCGACACGGGATGCGGCAGCCCAGCTGGCGATGAGTCTGACGACGCCGAGTCAACTGGCGTTCGCCTGGCCGGTCAATGCGATGTCGAGTACGACCAATCAGGGCAGCGGCAGTGTCAGTGTTGCCAGCATGAGCAGCATCGCGACGCCCGCCTTTACCAGCCAGGCCGGCGCGATGACGCCGCCTTTGCTGATCCAGTTCACCTCAGCGACGACCTATGACGTGCTCAATGACAGCAATCCTGCAGCGCCTGTCCCGCTGTCGCCGCCTCTGGTCAATCAGCCTTATACGCCGGGGGTCAACAACACCCTGTTTTCCAGCGACAGTGGGCAGTTTCAAGTCAGTAGCACAGGGGCTGCCGCAGGGCTGGCTGTCGCCGGTACGAGCAACGGCTATCCTGCCGAGACCCTGAGCCTCAATGTTTACAACAGCACGACGCAGGCGGTGAGCACCAGCAGCGTAGCGACGTCGGCCGGGGAGAGCGCCCAGCAGATCGCTGCGGCCCTGAACAATGTCAGCGGGGTGCGTGCGGTGGCTGATACCCGCGCCCAGGTCAGCGCTATCAGCGCCGGCGCCAGTTTTGCGCTCAGCATCAATGGCCAGACCCTGACGGGCTCGACGCCTGACGCCCTGGCAGCGAGCATCAATGCCAACGGCATCCTGCAGCAGGCCGGCATCATCGCGACCTCCAATGGTTCGGCCCTCAGTGTGCGTTCTGTGCAGGGCGCCGACCTTGCCTTCACGCTGGCCGGCGGTGCCGGCAACGCCCTCCAGGTGACCGGTAGCAGCGGCGCGGCGCAGACCTTGAACGGCAGCGGCAGTGCCACGGTGGGGGGGGTGGTCAATCTGCAACTGCCGGGTAACTCCAGCGTCACCACCACCGGTGCCGGTTTGTTCACCACCAGCCCGTCGCCGGCCTCGGTCTATCAGGGCTATACCCTGGCGCTGAGCGGGGTGCCGGTGGCGGGCGATACCTTCACCGTCAACTACAACAGCCAGGGCAGTGGTGATGCGCGCAATGGGCAGGCCATGCTGGCCCTGCAGTCGGCCGCCTTGGCCGATCAGGGACAGATGAGCATGGACGGCCTTTACGGTGCCATGGTGCAGTCGGTGGGGACGCAGACGGCACAGACGCAGAACAGTCAGAGCGCGGCGGCAGCCGTGCTGCAGAACACCACCCAGCTGGTGACCCAGGTCTCGGGCGTGAATATCAATGAAGAGGCGGTCAATCTGATCCAGTATCAGCAGGCTTACAGCGCCTCGGCGCAGGTGATCAATACGGCCCGCACCCTGTTCAACTCCCTGTTGACGGCCGTCGGTGCCTGAGGAGAACGACGATGCTACGCATAGGTACAGCCAATTTCTACACGCAGTCGGCGAGCACCATGGACCAGAACCAGGCGGCTCTCAACAAGACCCAGCAGGAGCTGGCTTCGGGTCTGCAGTACCAGACGCCCGCGGACAACCCCGGCCAGGCCGCCAATATCGATGCCCTGCAAACCTTGCAGTCGCAACTGGGTCAGTATCTGAAGAATATACAGACCGCTTCTGGTCAGTTGTCCTCGGTCGATACCACCTTGGGCAGCATCACCAATACCGTGCAATCGATACGCAGTCTGGTGGTGCAGGCCGGTGATGGTACTTTGACCCAGGCCAACCGGCAGGCCATCGCCACCCAGATGACCCAGCAGATGAATGCCCTGCTGGGTTTGATGAACAGCAAAAACACCCTCGGCCAGTACATGTTTGGCGGCAGCCAGGCTGCCGTGCCGCCCTATGCCAGTGGCGCCAATGGCGTCTATGCCTATCAGGGCAATCAGGTGCAGAGCGTCAGTGCCCTGAGTGATCAGGTGCAGGTGCCGACCACCCTGGACGGATCGTCTATTTTTGATGCCATCCCGGCGGTCAGCAAAACCTTCATGACCACGGCCTCGTCGAGCAACACCGGCAATCCGCCGGGCATCATCAGTGCCGGAACGGTGACCGATCAGACAACTTTTGACGCCAACTACCCCAGCAATTACAAGATCGTCTTCAACCCCAGTTCAGCCAGCACGCCACCGGGTCTGCAGAATTTTAGCGTCTACAACGCTGACAGTGGTCACCCGGTCCTGCAAAACATCACCTACAGTGCCGGAGCTTCGATCAATTTCAATGGCCTGTCCGTGTCGATCAGCGGTAATCCCGCCGTCGGTGACGCTTTCATCGTCCACAGCAGCCCCAATCAGAGCCTGCTGACGACGGTACAAAACGCTATCCAGGGCTTCAACAGCCTGAGCAATTCAAGCGCGGACAGCGCCACACTGAGCACGCTCATCGCCAACACCTTAGGCAATCTGGATCATGCAGTGGCTTCGATCAGCGAGGCCCAGGCGCAAATCGGTGCGGCGCAGAACACGACGAGCGAGGCGCAGACCGTCAACGCTTCGGTCACCCTCTCGGTGACCGGCACCTTGAGCAATCTGACCAATGTTGACTACGCCCAGGCCTCCAGCCAGCTCAGCCTGCAACAGACGGTGCTGCAAGCTTCTCAGCAGAGCTTTGTGCGCATCGCCGGCTTGTCCTTGTTCACTTATATGGGAACGACCGGCGGCTGAGCTGTGATCAGCCGTGCCCGGTCGAGGAAGAGCTTGAACTGCTCGAGCTGTTGGTCTGGGCGTTGAAGAACTGGGTGAGATAGGATGAGGTCGAATTCATCTTGGCGATCATGCTGTCATAAGCCTGGAATTCGGCGGTGATCGTCGCCCGCAAGGTGCTCATGCGATTGGTGAGGTCGGTGTTTTCCTGGTTGATCTGGCTCACCTGACTGTTATAAGAGCTCACCTGGCTGCTGAAAGCGCCATTGTTGCCCATCATATTGCCGAGAGCGCTGGACAGCTGCTGGGCGACACCGACGACATAGGTGACGCTGCCACGTGCCCCGGTGCTGCCGCCTAAAACTTCGACCGCCAGGCCTTCGCTGGGGTCGCCTTTGGCCCCGGTCAGGGTTTGCCCGACGCCGGTGGCGGCGACGCCATTGATCGTGCCGGCGACGTCGAGTCCAGCCGTGCCGCTGGCGATGGCCAGGCCACTGCCGGTGATGCCACTGCCCAGGCTGTTGACCGAGACGTTCGAGAGCGATCCATAGCTGTTGGAACTCAGCTGCAGATTGCCATTGCTGCTGTTGTAGCTCACGCTCAGCGAAGCCCCGGCAGCCTGCAGCTGGCTGTCGGCATCGATCTGGGCCTGCAGGGTCTGTGCAAACTGGGTCGGCGTATAGCTGCCCGGTGGTATGGTGATGACCCCACTGCCATTGCCATCGACGGTGACCGTCAAGGTGTTGCCGCTGCTGCCCACGGTGACCGTGCCGGTGGACGCCAGCGAGCCACTGGCGGTCGTGAGACCGCCCTGGGTCGCCAGTTGTGAGACATTGACTGCGTAGGTGCCGGCTTGTGTCGCGGAAGTACCGGCGACATAGCTGACCAGGCTGTCGGTGCTGGTGCCGCTGCTGGCGAACAGGGAGACCACATCCTGCGGATTCGATTGCAGGACATTCTGTAAGGTGCTGCTGTTGAAGGTCAGCTGGCCGGTTTGTGAGTCGGTGCTGATGCCGATATCCGCCAGGCTGTGTATGGAGGCCCCGGACATGCCGGTCACCACCTCACCGAGCATGTTGGTCAGCTGGGTCATGGCCGACTGCAAACTGGCGTTGCCCATCAAGGGGCCGCCGGTTTTGGTAGTGCTGTTGTAGGCGGTGTAGGTGCTGTACTGGCTTTGATAGGCATTGTAGGTGTCGACGAGGGCCTGCACATTCTTGGTGATGCCGCTGACGTCCGGGCTGACCGTCAGATTGAAAGGATTACCAACAGAGGCCTGCAGCAAATTGATGACGACGCCATTGATGGCGCCGGCGACGGTGTTTTGCGAGCTGGTGATAGGGATGCCATTGACTTTCAGGGAGGCATCACCGGCCGCGGTCGCCTGACTCATATTGACGGCATTGCTGTTGAAGGCCAAAGCGCCGAGGTCGGTCGTCGAGGTGTCCGTGCTGCCGCTGCTGTTGGTGACCCCGATCTGGACACTGTTGCTGGCCCCGGTGGCATTGGTGGCGATGGACAGCTGATAGCCGCTGCCGTTGTAGATGATCGAGGCGGTCACCCCCAGGTTGGCGTTGTTGATGGCATCGCGTATCCCCGACAGGGTGTCATTGGAGCTGGTGATGCTGATGCTGTGGGTGACACTGCTGGCACTCGGGGTAAAGCTGTAACCTGCGGTGCCACCGCCGGTGTAGGTGGTGGTGCCGGTGGTGAAGGTCAGGGTGCCTGTGCCCAGCACCGATGAAGCGCTGCTGTAGGCTCCGGTCACCAGCTGCTGGGAGCTGGCCAGGTGGTCGACTTCCAGGGAGTAGCTGCCATTCTGGGCGAACGACGATGCCGTCGCCGTGGCCAGGCTGGAGTTGGCCGAAGTCACCACCTTGGCCCCGGCGTTGGCGGTGCTGGCGAGGGTCGACACCGCACCCTGGAAGGTCGACAGCAGGCCCTGCAAGGTGCCGAAATCAGAGATCTTGGTGTTGAGCGCAGCGATCTGGCTTTGATAGACCGCCTGCAGGGGCAGCTGGCTGGCCTGCACCAGCTGGTCGACCACGGAGCTGGTCAGGATGCCCGAACCTATCCCCAGGGAATTGACGGTTCCGGAACTGCTGGATGTGGATGTCGCTGTGCTGACGCTCATGAGCTCACCCCGCGAGTTAGTGGTGTCACGCCTTCTTACCGGCCAGATGGGCCATGAGTTCGGCGTCGATCGCTTCCGCCAGGGCCACCGCTGCCTTGTCAGGAATCTGCCGCAAGACCTGTTGGGTCCGTGGGTCGATGACCTGCACGAAATGGGTGCCTGCTTGATCCTGGGTAAAGTTAAGTTCGCGATTGACCACTTGCATATACTGATTAAGCTGCTGTACAGCCCGACGCACCTGCGCAGCCGGCGGCTGCGTCTGGGCGGACGGCGCCAAGGCACCGGCAGGCAGCGAGGTGAGATCCACCCTGGTGGCCGGTGGCACCGCCGTGCTGGTCACCGTGCCG
>JAJZHK010000012.1 GCA_021804565.1 Pseudomonadota bacterium
GGCCGACCCATGACTGGAAACTCGCTCTCCCCGGCCCAGCGCTGTGCCCGCACCCTGGCACAGGCTCTGGCGACCACATCGGCGCTGGCGCCGCTGCACCCTGCCGACCTTGAAGGCCTGGCCCTGTCCGAGGCGGTGGACCTGCGCCAGCGCGAGCTCAAAGCCATCGACGCCATGCTCGATGAGATCGACAGCCTCTACCATCAGCAGAGTTTTATCGACGATCGCGGGCTCATCGAAAGTCTGCGTGACGAAGGTCTGCGCGACATCCCCATGGTCAGCGTACTCGAGCCGCTCTACAGCCGGCCGCTACCGCGTCTTGAGCAGCTGGCGCTGGCGCAAGGCCTGGAACTGGTCGCTGAAGAAAGGCGCTACGCCCATCTGGCCCGCGCCCTGACCTGGCGTCGCTGTCTGGTTCTCGCCTATCGCCTGCTGCTCAGTGAGTCTTGGGCCGCGATCAGCCCGCCGCCGATCGACCAGGAGTGGCTGGCGCGCTGGCGGCATGGCGCCGAGCGCAGCCGCGACCCTGGCGTGCAAGAGCTGTGGGCGCGCCTGCTCATCGCCCAGCTCAGTGGACAACTCAGCTTCTCCTACGCCGATCTGCACGCCGTCCAGCTGCTCGCAGCCAGCGACGTCGCCTCCCTGCGCTTGCTGGGCCGTTGTCTGCTCGCCCCCGGGCTGTGGCGCGATGAGGGCGGCTATCTGCAAGAGCAGGTCCATGGACCTATGCTGCACGCTCTCGAGGAGCAGGGCTTTCTGGCGGCGTCGGCACTGCACACGCTGGCGACCACCTCGGGACCTGGCTTTCGTGGCGTGCTCTACTGTCGCGACAAGGCCTTGTTCATCAGCGGCGAACAGGCGCCGGTGCTGACCGTGCAGCCGGTGTCGGGGCGCGCCCGGCGACTGATGCAGTTGTGGCCGGACAGCGCCAATACCGCCTACCTCTACGCCCTTGGCCAATTCCTTAAGGCCGCCGGCTACAGCATAGAGCTGGGCGAGTGCAGCAGCGACCAGGGGCTGTTCATCGAGCGGACTTCCTTATAATCTGCACACCATCTTCCTTCACACAGCAGGATGCCCGCCATGCTCTCGCCAGGACTGCGTATCATCAGCCTCATCCTCGCTGTCGCCCTGCTCGACGGCTGTCCCAGCCATGAGCTGACGGCGCAAAGTGGCAGCTCGCATACCCTGCTCGATGTGCTGTCCCCGCAAGTGGCACAGCTGGATCTGGCGGGCCTCACCCGGCTGAGTGCGACCCAGCCGCAAAGCGCTGCTCTGGCGCCCCTGGCCGGTGCGCCGCTGTGCGGTGTGCGTGTCGAGAAACTGCACTACGCCACCGTGGCCGCCGACGGCAGTGCCGCCACCGCCAGCGGTGCGCTGATGCTGCCGACGGGTCAGGCGAGCGTCTGCCAGGGAGCCCGGCCCATCGTGCTCTACGCGCACGGCACCAGCACCGAGCGCAGCTATGACATCGCCGCGCTCAACGACCCGCAGCAGCCGGCCTACGATGAAAGCCTCATGCTGGCGGCGCTGTTTGCCAGTCAAGGCTACATCGTCGTGGCGCCCAACTACGTCGGCTACGACAGCTCGGACCAGAGCGTTCATCCTTATCTGGTCGCGCAGCAGCAGGGGCAGGAGATGCTCGATGTGCTGACCGCGGCACGTGAAGACCTGCGCCGCATCGAGAATGCCGGGGTCAGCGATCGTGGCCAGCTCTTCGTCACCGGCTACTCCGAGGGCGGCTATGTCGCCATGGCGACGCTGCGCGCGCTCGATGCCCGCGGCACCCCGGCGACGGCCGGCGCGCCGATGTCCGGGCCCTACGCCCTGGAAGCCTTCAGCGACGCCATGTTTTTCGGCCAGGTGACGCTGGGGGCGACCGTCTACACCCCGCTGATCACCTCCGCCTATGAGGCGATGACCCATGGCGCCCTGCAGACCAGCACCATCTTTAGTGCCAGCTATGCTGCCGGCATCGATCATCTCCTGCCGTCGCAGCAGAGCCTGTCGGCGCTGTTCGCCGCCGGCAGTCTGCCGCAGACCGCACTTTTTCAGGCCAGCCCCACCGGCTATGCCCAGCTCGATGCCCTGTCGCCACCAAGCCCTCTCTACGCCTTTGGCTTCGCTGCACAGAACTATCTGATCCGTACCGACTTTCGCGCCGCCTACCTGAGTGACGCCTGGGCCCATCCTGATGGCGCCTTCCCGCAGACGAGCGCTGCGCCATATCCGGCCCAGGCACCCCAGCATCCGCTGCGCCAGGCTTTCAAGCTCAATGATCTGCGCACCTATGTCAATCGTGCGCCGCTGCTGATGTGCGGTGGTCATGGCGATCCGGAGGTCCCCTTCGCCGTCAATGCCGAACCCATGTACGCGAGTCTCAATCTGGCCGCCCAGGCCGCGCCCCACGCGCTGCTCGATATCGATGCCGGCGCCGGCAGTCTGGGGCTGCAGATGCACGGCTTCAGCGCGGCGACATGGTCGTCTCTGCAGTCGGCGAGCCAGCCGCTGGCGCAGGCTTATGCCGATGCCCAGCAGCAGCTGCTGTCACAGCAAGGCGCGGTGGCGGCCATCGAGGCTTACCACAGTGCCGCTGCCCCCTACTGCGCCCTGGCGGCGCGCGCTTTTTTCCAGCTTCTCGGTGGCGGCTAAGTCTGGCCTAAGTCGGCCCGTTTAGACTGCGCCTGCCCCCGTTTTTTTGGCCCGATGGATGCGCGTACTGACCCTTGCCCTGCTCTCTTGCATCAGCCTTGCTGCTTGCCAGGGCTATCATGCGCAGCCCTTGCCGAGGGCGCCGGTCTATAGCCGTCTGCAGGTCGACCGGCAAAGTCTCGGTGGTCAGGCGCTGCCGCCCCATCCCATCCACCCTGGACAGGCTCTCGACCTGAGCACGATCGAGCTGCTGGCGGTCAGTCATAATCCGCAGCTGCGTGCGCAGGCGAGCGCCCACCACCTGGCGCAGGCGCAGGCCATCCGTGCCGGCTATCTGCCCGATCCGGTCTACGGCTACAGTCACGATCATCCACAAAGTGGCCCCGACAGCCTCAATGCCCATGCGCAGACCCTGGATTTTGACCTGGCCAGTCTGCTCAGCCTGGGACTCAGCCGACGCCACACCGAGGCGCAGCAAAAACAGATCGATCTGGCCTTGCTCTGGCAGGAGTGGCAGGTGCTGGCGCTGGTCCGTCAGCAGGCCTATCAGCTGCGCGCCGACACAGAGCTGGCACAGCTGGAGGAGCGCGCCTATCGCCTGCAGGCGCAGCTCGCCGCACACCAGGCGCAGGCGCTCAGCCTGCATGCCATCGAGGCTCGCAGCTGGCAATCCAGTGCGGCGCAGGCGGCGGATGCCGAACAGCGTTGGCAAGAAGCTCGCCTGCAAGTCCTCAGCGACCGTCAGGCGCTGCTGGCCAGCTTAGGCCTGGCCCCGGGGACGCCTTTGCAGCTGGCGCCTTTGCCAGCGATCAGCCTGCCGGCGACCCAGCCCGACCTGCGCCAGCGGCCGGACCTGCAGGCCTTGCAGGCGGCCTGGCAGAGTGAGGACATCGGCTATCGCATGGCCCTGCTGCGGCAGTTTCCGGCGCTCGATCTCGGCCTCGGCCAGTCGACCGATAATACCGGCACCAGCAGCCTCGGCTACGCGGTACACGTGCCGCTGCCGGTGTTCAACGGCAACCGACCGGCCATCAAGGTCGCTGAGGCACGTCGTCAGCACATCGGCCAGCTTTACGCGCAACGCTTGACGCAAAGCCAGAGCGACATTGAAAATCTGCACCAGCGTATCGGCGTCTTGCAAGACCAGGAAAACCGTGCAAACTTGGCGCTGCAGCGCCTCTCGGCGCAAGCTCGGCAAGCCGCGCAGCTGCTGGCAGCCCGACGCCTGAATCTGAGCAGCTACACCCGCTTGTACGGGGTGATTTTACAAAAACGCATCGACCTGGCGACCCTGCGCGGCCGTCGCGAACAAGAACAATTGTGCCTGATCGCCTTGCTGGGCATCGTGCCGCCCTGGGAGCACAGCAACCATGTTTAGACCTTTACCCAGCCTGCTGGCGCTTGTCCTGGCTGTACAGGCCCTGGCGGATCCTGCCCCGGTCGCCAATGTACAGACACAGGTCCTCGCCCGACGCACCCTGAACAATGTCTTCGAGTGCTTCGGCAGTGTCGTGTTCAGCCCTGCCGCCGTCGATCATCTGAGCACGCTCTTTGCCGCTCAGGTGGACAGCATCGCCGTACAAAAGGGACAGCATGTCCTCAAAGGCCAGGCCCTGCTCAGCCTCAGCCCCGAGCCGGGGGTCGTCCAAAGCTATGTGCAGGCGCAGAACCAGCTGGTGCTGGCCAAGCAGAATCTGGTCCAGCAGCAACAGCTGCTGGCCGCCCAGCTGGCGACCCAGCAGGCGGTCGATGATGCGAACAAGTCGCTCAAAGACGCTGAGCAGGCGCTGCAGACCTTCGCCAATGAGGGTGCCGACAAGGCGCATCTGACGCTGACGGCGCCTTTCAGCGGCACCGTTCAGCAGCTCGCGGTGGCTGCCGGCGATCACGCCAGCGCCGGGACGCAGCTCATGTCCCTGGCCATGGACGCGCGCCTGCAGGCGCAGCTGCAGGTGGAACCGCAAGACGCGCCCAGGCTGCATCCCGGCCTGAGTGTACATCTCGGTGACGTCTTCTCGGCCGGTGATCAGGACAAAGGGACGATCGATAGCGTCGCCCATCAGGTCGACCCGACCACCCACAAGATCAATGTCATCGTGCGGCTGGCGAGCAACAGCACGATGCTCGCCGGGACGCCGGTGCACGCCCATATCACGGTCAGCAGCGAGTCGGTTCTGGCGGTACCACGTGCCGCCTTGCTCAACGACACCCGTGGCAGCTTCATCTATGTCGTCGCCCATGGCAAGGCCCACCGCATCCCCGTCCAGGCCGGCCGCGAGAGCAGCGGCTGGATAGGCATCAGCGGGGACGTCAGCCCCGGCATGCACGTCGTCGTGCTCGGCAATTACGAGTTGCAGGAAGGCATGCAGACCCAGGAGTCCCTGCTCCCATGATGCCAGCCCATCCGCACTGGCTGACGCGACACCGCCGCTCTCTGCTGTTTTCGCTGCTGCTGATCTGCCTGGCCGGCGGTGCCAGCTACTTCGCCCTGCCGGTCTCGCTGTTTCCCAATGTCGCCTTTCCCAGGGTGGCGATCAGCCTCGACGCCGGTGACCGGCCGGCCGAGGTCATGCTGCAGGAGGTGACCCAGCCGGTTGAGGAGGCCTTGCGTCAGTTGCCCGACGTACGCGAGGTACGCTCCACCACCAGCCGCGGCAGTGCCGAGATCCAGATCGATTTTGCCTGGGGCCGCGACATGAATCTGGCCTTGTTGCAGGTCGATACCGCACTCGACCGCATGCTCCCCAAGCTGCCCAGCTCGACGGTGATCGACAGTCACCGCATGGATCCGACGCGCTTTCCGGTGCTCGCCTTCAGCCTGCGCTCGGATCACCTCGATCCCAGCGCCCTTTACGACCTGGCCTTTTACCGCCTGCGTCCCCTGCTGGTCGGCATCCCCGGCGTCGCCCGTGTCAGCATCCAGGGCGGGGCCCGCGCTGAGTATCAGGTCGACCTCGATCCGGTGCGCCTGCAGGCACTCGGACTGACGCCCGCTGCCGTCTTGCAGAGCCTGCGCGAACAGAATGTCTATCAGGCGGTCGGCCGCTTCGAAGACCACTACAAGCTTTACTTAAGCCTGGTCGATCATCGGCTGCGCGACCTGCCGAGCATCGAGCAGGTTCGTGTCGCCACCCTCGCCGGCCAGCCGGTCCTGCTCCGTGACGTCGCCCAGGTCAAGCTGGGTCTGGCGCCGCAATGGCAGCGGGTCACCGCCGATGGCGCCGATGCCGTGCTCCTGCAGGTCTTCCAGCAGGCTGATGGCAACACGGTACGCATGGTGCAGGATGTCGATGCGGCTCTGCGTGCTTACCAGAACCAGCTTCCGCCTGGGGTGATCATGGCGCGCTGGTACGACCAGAGCCAGCTGGTCCTCGGGGCGGCGCACAGCGTGCGCGACGCCATGCTCCTCGGCACCCTGCTGGCGGCGATGGTGCTGCTGTTGTTCCTGCGGCGCATCAAGGTGATGCTGATCGCTGTGCTCATCGTTCCGGCCACCTTGTCCGCCACCCTCCTGCTCATGCATGTCCTCGGGATGAGCCTGAACATCATGACCCTGGGCGGCATGGCGGCGGCTGTGGGGCTGGTGATCGATGATGCCATCGTGATGATCGAGCACATCCTGCGCCGTCTGCACGATGGCCAGGGGGCCGTGCACCAGCGCATCTTCGCGGCCGCTGCTGAGTTTTTGCAGCCGCTGCTCGGCTCGAGCGCAGCCACCCTGGTCATCTTCCTGCCCCTGGCCTTTCTCTCCGGGGTGACCGGGGCTTTTTTCAAGGCGCTGGCGGCCACCATGAGCATGGCCCTGGTGGTCTCCTTCCTGCTCAGTTACCTGCTGCTGCCCCTGCTCGCCGAGCGGTTTTTACGGGCGGAGGATGAAGCACCGCTCTCGCCCGGTCTGCGCAGCGTGCAGCAGGCGTATGGGCGCCTGCTGGCGCGTCTGCTGCGGCGGCCGGCCTATCTGTGGATCCTGCTCCTGCCGCTGCTCGCCGGCGGGCTGCAAGCCTATCGGCAGATCGGCTCGGGCTTCATGCCGGTGATGGACGAGGGCGGTTTCACCCTGGACTACCGCACCCCGCCGGGGACCTCCCTGAGCGAGACCGACAGGCTGGTACGCCAGCTGGAGACGATCATCCGTGCCAACCCCAACGTGGCCAGCTACTCACGACGTACCGGAGCACAGTTCGGTGGCTGGCTGACCGAAGCCAATGAAGGGGATATTTTCATACGTCTCAAGGACGCTCCGCGGCAGGACGTCGAGCAGGTCATGGACGCTTTGCGCCGTCAGGTGGACGCCCACCTGCCCGGCCTTGACATCGAAATGGCGCAGCTGATGGAAGACCTGATCGGCGACCTCACCGCCGTGCCGCAGCCGGTGGAGGTGCGTATCTTTGCCAGCGACCCGCAGCAGCTCGAGAACCAGGCTCGCCAGGTGGCACAGGCCCTGGCGCACATTCCCGGGCTGGTCGATCTGCGCAACGGCATCGTCCCGGCCGGTGACGCCATGCGCGTTCTGATCGACAGCGAACGTGCCGCCTGGTACGGCCTCAGCGCCCAAAACATCGCCGCGCAGCTGGAGATGGCCGTCCATGGCGATAGCGCCGGACAGGTTCCAGGCCACAGCCATCCCTGGAATATCCGGGTATGGCAGGCGGGGGCCACGGCTCTGAACGAGTCGAGCTTCTCCAGGCTGCTCATCCATGCCAGCGATGGCCAGCTCATCCCCTTGCAGGCCGTGGCGCACCTGCAAAGAGCACCCGGCCAGGCGCAGATCGATCGCGACAATCTGGCGCGCATGCTGGCGGTGACTGCCCGTATCAGTGGTCGAGACATGGGCTCCAGCGTCGCCGAGGTACGCCATACCCTGAGCCGGCTGAGCTGGCCGCAAGGCTGCTACTACCGCTTAGGTGGTCTGTACGCGCAGCAGCAACAAGCCTTTCATGGTCTGATCGTGGTGCTGCTCGCCGCCATCGCGCTGGTCTTTCTGCTCCTGCTCTTTCTCTACGAAAGCTTGCGCACCGCTTTGGCTCTGCTCAGTCTGCCACTTTTTTCCCTGGCCGCCGTGTTCATAGGGCTCAGCTTGTGCAAAGCAGAGCTCGATATCGCTTCGATGATGGGCATGACCATGGTGGTCGGTATCGTCACCGAGGTCGGTATTTTCTACTTCAGCGAGCTCATCCAGCTGGATGCGCAGCTCAGCCTGCAGCAGCGCCTGATCCTGGCCGGCCAACAAAGACTGCGCCCTATAGCCATGACCACCCTGGCGGCTATACTCACCCTGCTGCCCCTGGCGCTGGCCCTCGGCCAGGGCGCTGCCATGCAACAAGCGCTGGCCATCGCCATCATCAGCGGGCTGTGTCTGCAACTGCCGCTGGTGCTGCTGGTGATGCCGGTGATCTACGCTCTCCTTTCAGGTGGAACAGGCGATGGCCATACTGCTGGTTGAAGATGATGTCATGCTGGCGCAGGCGCTCACCGAGAGTCTCAGCGATGCCGGCTACGTCGTCGATCACGCCTCGCACTGCCGTACGGCGCTGCAGCAGTTGAGCCGGCAGATCTACGAGGCGGTCCTGCTCGATCTCGGCCTGCCCGATGGCGATGGCTGCCAGTTGCTGCAGCAAATCCGCGAGCGCAGCCATCAGCTGCCGGTGCTGGCGATATCGGCACGGGGGGCGATCGACACCCGGGTGGCGGTCCTCGACAGTGGCGCCGATGACTACCTGGCCAAACCCTTTTCCGCCCAGGAGATGCTGCTGCGCCTGCAGTCGGTGCTGCGTCGCTCGCAAGCCAGCGGTGACCGTTCACTGGTCGTCGGCCGCCTGCGTCTGCATCTGCAGCATGGCCTGCTTGAGCAGCAGGGACAAAGGGTCAGACTGACCGGCCGCGAGACCGAGCTGCTCGCCCTGCTCATGGAAAAGCCCGGGCACATCCTGACCCGCCAGGAGATCCATACCCGGCTCTACGGGGCATTGAGCATGGACAGCAATGTCATCGACGTGCTCATGCACGGCTTGCGTCGCAAGCTGGCCCCGGGAACTTTGAGCACCGTACGCGGGGTCGGCTGGTCCTTGCCATGTCCATGACCGACTCTTTGCGCGGTCGTCTCAGCGTCTGGCTGGTTGCCCTCATCCTTGTCGTCGGCAGCATCGCCGTGGCCCTGTCGTTCTGGGTCATCCACGTGCAGGCGGAAACAGCCCAGGACGATGCCTTGCAGCTGATCGCCGACCTCCTCGATAAAGACGATTTTCATGGTCATGCGCCGACCCTGCTGGCCAGCCGTCAGCGCCTGGCCAACGTCATCGCCTGCCGTCTGCCCAGTGACTGCATGATCCAGCCACCGCCCGGTTTTCCTGATGGCTTTCATACCCTGCGCCTGCCGCAGGCGAGCTGGCGCGTCTATCTGAGCCACCGGGCGGATGTCCGCCTGATGGTGGCACAACAGACCGCTTTGCGCGATGAGCTCACCCTCAGCGCCGGTCTGGGCACCCTGTTGCCCCTGGCGCTTTTGATCCCGGCGCTGGCGGTGATGGCGGCGGTGGTGGTACGCCGCCAGCTGCGCCCCCTGCAAACCCTTGGCGAGACGCTGCTGGCCGATCGACAGACCCCCGACCGTCTGCCGCACATCGATGCGCCCAGTGAATTGCAACCTTTTCTCGACGCGATGGACCAGCTCTTGCTGCGCGAACATACCTGGAAGCAGGCACAGGAACGTTTCATCGCCATGGCCGCCCATGAGATGCGCACGCCGCTGGCGGCGCTGGCCCTGCAAATGGACAACCTCGGCAATGCCCGGGATGAGCAGCAATTTCAGGACCGCCTGCGCTTTTTGCAGGAAGGACTGCAAAGAGCCCGCCATGGCGCCGAGCAGCTGCTGGCGCTCTCGCGTCAGCAAGCCGGCGAACGGGCGCCGGAAGACATCGCCTTGATCAGCTTCCTGCATGAGATCCTGCAAGAGCTCTTGCCGATCGCACAAAACCACGCCATAGAGCTGGCGCTGGAGACGGACAGCGAACAAGTATCGATACATGCCGATCGTCTTGCTTTGCAGCTCCTGCTGCGCAATCTCCTCGACAATGCGATCCGTTACAGCCCGGCCGGCAGTGAAGTTTTATTGCGCCTCACGCGCAGCGCCGACGCACTGTGCTTTGCCGTACTCGATCGCGGTCCGGGGATCCCGGCGATCTATCGCGAGCAGATTTTTTCGCCTTTTTTCCGTGTCCCCGGCAGCCCCGGGCCGGGCAGCGGCCTGGGTCTATGCATCGTCGCCGACGCCGCCGAAAGCCTCGGTGGCCAGCTGCTGCTGCAGGATCGCAGGCCAGGACCGGGCCTCGCGGTGATCTATCGGCATCCCCTCGCCGGGTCTGGTTTATGATAGGCAGGCTGCAAGGAGGCCGCTCATGCTGAAAATCTTTCTAAGTATCCTGATCACCGCCCTGGGCAGCTTGAGCGCCCTGCACATCGCCTTGGCACACGGCGAGCCCATCAATGCCCTATGGCTGCTGTGCGTTGCAGCAGCGGTGTACACCCTGGCGTACCGCTATTACGGGTCGTGGATAGCGCGCCGAGTGCTGGCCACCGACGATCGCCGACTGACCCCGGCGTGGCGTCATGATGACGGCCTCGACTATGTGCCGACACGCGCGAGCATCCTTTTTGGACACCACTTTGCCGCCATTGCCGGCGCCGGTCCCCTGGTCGGCCCCATCCTCGCCGCCCAGCTCGGCTACCTGCCGGGCACCTTGTGGATCTTGGCCGGCGTCGTCTTCGCCGGAGCCGTCCAGGACATGATGGTGCTGTTCTTCTCGACCCGCCGGGATGGCCGCTCCCTGGGCGAGATCATCCACCATGACATGGGCCACGCGGCCGGCATCCTCGCCGGGATAGGTATCCTGGCCATCAGCGTCGTCCTCCTTGCCGTGCTGGCGCTGGTGGTGGTGCAGGCGCTGGCCATCTCACCGTGGAGCACCTTTACCCTGGCGGCAACCCTGCCGATCGCCCTTTTTATGGGCATCTACCTGCAGTTTCTGCGCCCTGGGCGGGTGCTCGAAGCCTCGCTGATCGGCCTCTTGCTGCTTCTGCTTGCGATCAGCTACGGCGCCCATGTCGCGGCGACGCCCTGGCTGGCGCAGCTTTTGACCTTGACCCCCCTGCATCTGGCCTGGGCCCTGATGATCTATGCGCTGGTCGCCTCGGTTCTGCCGGTCTGGCTCTTGCTCGCTCCGCGCGACTACCTGAGCAGCTTTCTCAAGCTCGGCACCCTGCTGGCCCTGGCTCTGGGCATCCTCTACACGCATCCGCTGCTGCGCATGCCGCCGATCACGCGATTCATCGACGGGCATGGTCCGGTGTTTGCCGGTCCGGTCTTTCCTTTTTTGTTCATCACCATCGCCTGCGGCGCGGTCAGCGGCTTTCACGCCCTGGTCGCCTCCGGAACCACCCCAAAGATGCTGCAGCGCGAGTCGCAGGTGCTGCCCATAGGCTACGGTGCCATGTTATGTGAGTCGGCGGTCGCCCTGATGGCCATGATCGCCGCCAGCCTGCTCGATCCTGGCGTCTATTTCGCCATGAATACGCCGCTATCGGTGCTCGGCCATGACCTGCAGCATGCCAGCCAGGTCATCAGCCAGTGGGGCTTTGCCATCCAGCCCGAACAGTTGCAGAGCCTGGCCCAGCGCATGGGCGAAAGCACGCTGCTCGGCCGAGTCGGCGGAGCGCCGACCCTGGCGGTCGGGCTGGCCAGCCTGCTGGCCGGGGCCACCGGCGACGCCCTGAGCGCCTTCTGGTACCACTTCGCCATCCTTTTTGAGGCTTTGTTCATCCTCACCACGGTCGATGCCGGCACCCGCGTCGGCCGTTTCCTGCTCCAGGACATGCTCGGTCATCTGCACCCGCAGCTGGCGCGCACCGATGTCCTTGCCGCCAACCTGCTGGCCACCCTTCTCTTCGTCGCCGCCTGGGGCTATTTTCTCTGGCTCGGGGTGGTGGATCCCTATGGCGGCATCCACACCCTTTGGCCGCTGTTTGGCATCGCCAACCAGATGCTGGCCGGCATGGCCCTGCTGCTGTGCTGCGTCATCCTGGTGCGCATGCAGAAGCAGGCCTATCTGTGGGTGGCGGCGCTGCCGGCGCTCGCGGTGGTGCTGAGCACCTTGCTGGCCGCCTATGACAAGCTGTTCGCCAAGGATCCGCAACTGGGCTTTCTTGCGCATGCCCGGCTGCTGCAAGCTGCGCTGGCACAGGGACGTTGCCTGCCGCCGGCGCTCAACACGGCGCAGATGCTACAGATCTTGCACAATGATCAGATCGATGCGACGCTCTGCGCTAGCCTGGCCGTCCTGCTGCTATGCATGTGCGTGTTGGCGGTGCGCACCATGATCAAGGTTTGGCATGCTGGCTACACCAGCGCGGAGAATGCAGATGTCCTGGTGGCGGAAGTGGATTGAGAACATCCAGCGTGGCTTGTGCGTGATCGTCGGTCACGGCGACTACGCCGCCTATCAACGGGTCTGCGCCCGTCAGGGCTTGGCCGCACCGCTCGATGCCAGCAGCTTTTTACGGCAAAGACAAGAAGCCCGTTACGCCGACGGTCGAGTCAAACGCTGTCCCTGTTGATCAGGAGCTGGCCGCCCGAGCGGCAGCAGCTCCTGCAGCGCTGCGATCAGAGCTGGGCGGGCGGATTGATCGTCACCACCACGCGACGGTTCTCGGCACGACCCTGCGCCGTGGCATTGCTGGCCATCGGTGAGGCCTCGCCATAGCCGACGACATTGATGCGGCCGGGCATCACACCGCGACTGGCCAGGTAAGAGGCCACCGAGTTGGCACGCTGCTGAGACAAGACCAGGTTGCTGTCCGGGCGACCGACATTGTCGGTGTAACCGGCCACGGTGATGCTGGTCTTGTTGTACTCATGCAGCACCTGAGCGACGGCATCGAGCACCGGATAGAAGCTGGCGGCGACCGAGCTCTGACCGCTCGGGAAGCTGATGTTGCCGGGCATGATCAGGGTGATCACCCCGGTCTGCGGATCCTTCTGCACCTGCACGCCGACACCCGCCAGCTGCTGACGCAGCTTGGCGTTCTGCTTGTCCATGTAGTCACCCACCCCGGCACCGAGAGCGCCGAAGGCTGCGGCACCGATCAAGGCCCGCTTCTCGCGGTCATGGGCATTTTTGCCGGTCGCCGCACCGAGGACAGCCCCCGCCAGAGCGCCAGCCGTTGCACCCCAGGTGGTATCTGAAGTCTGGCTCTGCCCGGTATAAGGGTTGACGGTTTGGCATCCTCCCAAACTTAATGCCGTCACGACTGTCGCAATCACAATTGCACGCACGATGATATCCTCGCATCGATCTTAGAGTGACCCTTTATAGCAAATGCCGGGACACTCGGCCAGTGCCTGCCCTCCATGCCCTTAGCAATTTCGCTGACTTGCGTGTAGCATGCCGATCATGTCCGCCGATACCCGACGTGCCAACCTGGCCTTGTTTCTTGCAGGCTTCATCACCTTCGGCCTGCTCTATGATGTGCAGCCGCTGCTGCCTCTGATCACCCGCGACTACGGCCTGCACGCCAGCGCCGGCGCCTGGGTGATGTCTTTAAGCACCCTGGGGATGGCGCTGGCGATCATGGCGGTGAATGTCCTGGCCGCCCATCTGCCACGGCGCAGCGTGATGCTCAGCTGCCTGCTGCTGGCTTCCAGCCTGAGTTTACTCATGGCGGTGCTGCCCAGCTTTGCCAGCCTCTTAGGCTTGCGCATGCTGATCGGACTGGCCTTGGGCAGTGTGCCGGTGCTGGCCATGGCGGTGCTCAGCGACCGTATCGCCGGTGAGCGTCTCGGCCATGCGATGGGCCTGTACATCAGCGGTACCGCTCTCGGCGGCATGGCCGGTCGCCTGGTCGCCAGCCTGCTGGTCGCCCGCCAGGGCTGGCAGCACACGGTTTTTTTCCTGGGCTGCGCCGGTCTGGCCTGCAGCCTGCTGTTTTGGTGGGCGCTGCCGGCCGCACCGGGCGCGGCGCCACCGGCCTGGCGCCGCTCCTGGCGAGATCACCTGCGCATCTGGAAGCGTCTGGGCCAGCAAGCCCCCTTGCGTCGCTACGACGCCATCGGACTTTTGCTGATGAGCTGCTTCGTGACCGCCTACAACGGTGTCGCCTACCACCTGCTGAGCACCCCCAGTGCGGCCGGATCTCGTCAGCTGGGGGCGCTCTATATCGTCTATCTGGTCGGTGCCGCGGCATCCAATCTGGCCGGCAGAGCGGCCGATCGTTACGGCTACCGGCGCGCCCTGATGAGCGCTCTGGGCCTGCTCAGTGCCGGTCTGGTGCTCGCCCTGTACCCGGACATGATCGCCCTTGTTATCGCTATGACCTTGATTACTTTTGGTTTTTTCGCCGGTCATGCGGTGGCCAGCGCGGCCGTCGGAGGCATCTCGCGCCCCTATGCGGGGCATGCGGCGGCGCTCTATCTGCTGTGCTACTATGGGGGTTCGAGCATCGTCGGTGCGCTCGGAGGCGTGGTCTGGGACATCGGCGGGTGGTCCTACGTGCTGGTCTTCCTGCTGGTGTTGAGCCTGATCGCCCTGCGCCTGGCCGGCGCCAGCGCCGAGCGCCCACAGGCCCTGAGTTTTCCGTCCGAAGAGGAGTGCTAGGCCATGACTGAGGCCCCCTACCAACCTGAGCCGGTCTGGCGCTGGGATCCCGACGCCAAGGCGGCCTTCGCCGGCATCAACCGGCCGACCGCCGGTGCACGTAGCCAGGCTGAGCTGCCGCGCGGCCGCCATCCCTTGCAGCTGTACTCGCTGGCCACCCCCAACGGGGTCAAGGTCAGCCTCCTCCTCGAAGAGCTGCTCGACGCCGGCTACCACGCCGACTACGACGCCTGGCCCATCGACATCATGTCCGGTGCCCAATTTAGCAGTGGCTTCGTGGCGATCAATCCCAACTCCAAAATTCCGGCTCTGGTCGACTACAGCCTTGATCCCGGGCTTCCCGTTTTCGAATCTGGAGCCATCCTGCTCTATCTGGCGGAGAAGTTCGCTGCCTTCCTGCCGGCCGGCCGCGAGCGTAGCGCCTGCCTGTCCTGGCTGTTCTGGCAGATGGGCAGTGCGCCCTTTCTTGGTGGGGGTTTTGGTCACTTTTACGCCTACGCCCCGGTCAAGATCAAGTACGCCATCGATCGTTACGCCATGGAAAGCAAGCGCCAGCTCGATGTGCTCGATCAGCATCTCCGTGATCGGCTCTGGCTGGCGGGTGACAGCTACAGCATCGCTGATATGGCGGTCTGGCCCTGGTACGGCACGCTGGTTCTCGGCGAGCTCTATGGTGCCGCCGAGTTCCTGCAGGTCCAGGACTATCGCCATGTGCTCGAATGGGCCCAGCGTATCGCGCAGCGCCCGGCCGTGCAGCGTGCTCGCCGTGTCAATAAAACCTGGGGCGCCGATGCTTTGCCGGAGCGCCATGATGCCCAAGACTTTGCAGGAGCCCAAGCCTCATGATGACCCTCTACGACTATGCCATGGCCCCCAATCCGCGCCGGGCGCGCATCTTTTTGGCAGAAAAGGGTCTGAGCTACACGAAGATCAACGTCGATTTGCGCGCCAAAGAGCAGTTTTCGCCGGAATTCATGGCCATCAATCCGCTCTCTACGGTTCCGGTGCTGCTCAGTGAGGAAGGCGATGTGCTGCCGGACAATGCGGCGATCGCCGCCTATATCGAGGCGCTCTATCCGCAGCCCTGTCTGCTCGGTAGCCGTCCCCAGGACAAGGCCCTCATCGCCACCTGGAACTGGCGTGCCGAGTTTGAAGGCCTGATGGCGGTGGCGGAAGCTTTGCGCAACAGCGCGCCGTCCATGGCCGATCGCGCGCTCCCTGGGCCGCATGCCTTTGCCCAGATCCCGGCCCTGGCTGAGCGCGGTCGGCAGCGCATTGCGATCTTTTTTGACACCCTGAATACGCGCCTGGCCGCGTCCACCTACCTGGCCGGTGAGCAGCTGAGCATCGCCGACATCACCGCGCTGGTCAGCGTCGATTTTGCCAAAGTTGTCGCTTGCACGCCGCTCCCCGAGCAGGTTCATCTGCAAAGGTGGCGTGAGCTTTTGCAGTCTCGTCCAGCATTTTCTGCCTAGGCGGCGGGAGGCTCTTGAGATTGCCAGCCTGTCGGCCTATATTCACCTGTTGGCGCCTGACGCCCTCACCTTATGGAGATTTCTATGCTCAAGTCTTGGTCTTGTTCCTTGATCGCTGCGCTTGCCCTGGGTGCACAAGCTCAGGACTTCGTCTTGACCAGTGCGCAGATTCAGCCCGGTCAGGTCATCGCTGATCAGCAGGTGTTTAAGGGTTTTGGCTGCAGCGGCGGCAACGTCTCTCCGGCGCTGCAATGGCATGGCGCCCCCAGTGCCACGCGCAGCTACGCTTTGACCATGTACGACCCTGACGCACCGACCGGCAGCGGCTGGTGGCATTGGTTGGTCTTCAATCTGCCGGCGACGACGCAGTCCTTGCCTGCCGGAGCTGGCAATGTTCAGGCGGGGCTGATGCCGGCCCAGGCGGTGCAGGGCCGTACCGACTTTGGTGTCCCCGGCTACGGTGGACCCTGCCCTCCGGTCGGTGACAAGCCTCACCACTACATCTTCACGCTCTATGCGCTCAAGGTCGACCACCTCGAGCTCAAGGCGGATGCACCGGCGGCCATGGTCGGCTATTTCCTGCACCAGAACGCCCTGGCTCATGCCAGCCTGGAAGCTGTGTACGGCCGTCCTTGAGAACCTCCGCCACAGCCGTACAGCGTCCTTAAGGGCACTGCACGGCTGTTCCCCATCCCTTGTCGGACGAGCGGCATGACCATTCGATCAAGTTCTGGAGCAAACTTAGACTCGATCCTGCCAGGCTTGTAGCAACTGGCCTATCGCCTTCTTTACCCACTGCGCAGGTATGATTCGACGGCGACGTACGGATGAGCCTGATGATGGACGAAGAGATCACACCTCATGCCGATGTGCTAGGGATCTTTCCCAGGGAGCAAGCCACCTTTCCACTGGTGGATGCGCTACTTCTGGAGCAGAATGATGAATGGGTGGTGCAACGGGCTCGCTGCATGACACTGGAAACCATGGCCCCTTGAGCGATGCATCGATGGTCACCTTGCCCACCATGGCAGCCTGACCTCACAGCAAACCATGACTACCGAAGAGAACATGGGCCAACGCTGTTACACCACGTCCTGGGACACAATCCGGAGTAGACATCCATGTTGCAGCATCGGGGTACCGATCAGAAGGTCGTTGCACAATGGCTGCAGCGTTATGGCAACTGGCAAAACCTATCGGAGCTTGAACAGTCGGCCAGTGAGGCCGTTGCTGAGCTGCGTCGAACACGCTGGCGGCGGTCTGCAGAAGGACCCTTGCGGGATCGTTGCGAAGCCGCACTGGATACCCTGTTACTGACCGATCAGCCAGAATACCTCGATATGCCGGATTTTGACCCGGAGCGTCGTGTCGGCATTATTGATGCACTGCACCGTTTCAATCGTTGGGTGTTTGCCTATCATCGCTTTTACCGGATCCTGAAGCCCTTGATCCAGAAGCGGTATCTTGAACAGGGTCGTACCGTGCGCGTGTTGGAACTGGCCAGTGGCTCCGGGGCTTTTGCCCTGATGCTGGCGCGGCAGGCCCAACGGGATGGGCTGGATGTTGCAGTGACGGGTTCGGATTACTTTCCCGAACATGTTGAGGCCTGCCGGCTGAAATCAGCTGCCGAGGCCAGTACGGTCACCTTTCGGGTCCTCAACGCCTTTGATCTCTCGGAGCTTCCCAAGGGAGCCTTTGATCTGGTGGTGGTGACCCAGAGCATCCACCACTTCAGTCCAGGTCAGCTTGCCCTGATGATTCACCAGTCGCTCCGGGTGGCATCCATGGCCTTTGTAGGCATAGATGGGCAGCGCTCGCTGGGACTTTATGCGGTGGTGCCGACTGCGGGCGTGCTCATGCGCTCTGCGGATTTCATCCACGACAGCGTGATTACCCTGAGGAAATTTTACACGGAAACGGAACTGGAACTGATAGGCCGATTGGCTGCGCGTACACATGATGTCGACGTACGCACCGCTTGGCCTGCTTATTCGGTGCTGACGGTGTCGGCAGCCTGAGCGCCTGGCCAGTTGTGCTACGACACCTGGCCCATCAAGGCCGGGCGCACCTCGATGCCTCGTCACCTGGCTGTAAGCTCGCTGCATATTGCTGCGTTCTACCGCGCGGTTCTCCGATTTCGTTTGTCCGATTGCCGCCGTACCCACCTGCGGATTCCATCCGCTTCCTGCGTTGCCGGCCTCCCTTGCAGGGGCTTCATCCATAGGCATCGCCTTGTATCGTTCTACTTTCGCTTCCACCCCTTGTTCGGGCTTTCAGCCTTACGCCTACTACGCCTGACTTCTGACAGCGCTTCCTGTCGCCTGCCCGTCGATGCCAAGTAGCCCACCCGCTTTCACGCTTATGCCTGTTGGATCTAAGGCCGTGAGGTTCTGCGTAAGTTTCGGGCTTTGATGCTTATGGGCCCTATCCACCTCCTGTTCGTCAGGCCAGCGCTTTGCCCGGCTTCCTTCAGACTCATAGTCACCCGTGATGCCCTTGCCCTTGCCTTGGGCTAAGCGTTCCCCTTACCGGGCCGATAATAGATGGAGGACTTTCACCTCCAAGCACGGGCGTAGGTCGATCTCGATGTGCGTGGGATCCTCGAGCTTTAGATGTCCAGGTTGGCAACCGCCAGGGCATTGTTTTCGATGAACAGGCGACGTGGTTCGACCTGATCGCCCATGAGGGTGGTAAACATCTGGTCAGCCTTGATGGCGTCATCGATATTGACCCTGAGCATGCGCCGCACCTCCGGGTTCATGGTGGTTTCCCAAAGCTGCTCAGGATTCATCTCACCGAGACCTTTATAGCGCTGTATGGTGTAACCACGGCGTGATTCATTCATCAGCCAAAGCACTGCCGCCTCAAAGCTGTCGATGTTTTGGCGTCGTTCGCCACGCGCAACGAAGGCGCCTTCTTCGATGAGATCGCGGATCTGCTCGCCCAGGTGCTGGATATGACGGTATTCGTTGCTGAGCAGAAAATCCGGTCCAAACTGGTAGCTGTGCGGTACGCCATGCGCCACCATCTCGATGTGCGGGATGTAGTGACCGTGCTCGTCGAGGCTGCTGTCGACCATGAAGCGCTGGCTGGGGTCCGCCGCGGCCTGGAGGTGCGCGCTGAAGGTCTGGCACCAACTTTCCACGGCTGCTGCATCGCGGAGCATGTCCGGGTTCAGGGCAGGACAGAGGAGCAGTTGATCGAGCAGGATTTCAGGAACGCGCCGGCTTAAGCGTTTGATCATCTTCTTCACCTGCCGGTGTTCGCGCATCAACTCCTGCAGCCCTGGACCGGAAAGGGCCGGTGCCTGGGCATGCACGTGCAAGCCGGTGTCCTCAAGGGCGGACTGGGTGAGGTAGTTCTCCAGGGCATCGTCGTCCTTCAGGTACTGCTCCTGCTTGCCGCGCTTGATTTTGTACAGTGGCGGCTGCGCGATGTAGACATGGCCACGCTCGATCAGCTCAGGCATCTGCCGGAAGAAAAAGGTCAGCAGCAGCGTGCGTATATGCGAGCCGTCGACGTCAGCGTCGGTCATGATGATGATTTTGTGGTAACGCAGCTTGTCCGGATTGTACTCTTCCCGGCCTATGCCACAGCCCAATGCGGTGATCAGAGTGCCGACCTCGGCGGAAGACAGCATTTTATCAAAGCGGGCTTTCTCGACATTGAGTATCTTGCCTTTCAAAGGCAGTATGGCCTGCATGCGACGGTTACGGCCCTGTTTGGCCGATCCTCCGGCGGAGTCACCCTCGACCAGGTAGAGTTCGGACAAGGCCGGGTCACGCTCCTGACAGTCGGCGAGTTTGCCGGGCAGGCCGGCGATATCCAGGGCCCCTTTGCGACGGGTCATTTCCCGTGCCTTGCGGGCCGCTTCGCGGGCCCGCGCCGCATCGATCATCTTGCTGACGATGGATTTACCGGCTTGCGGGTTTTCCAGCAGATACTCTTCAAACTTCTCATTCATCAGATTAGCCACCGCCTGGGTGACTTCCGACGAGACCAGTTTGTCCTTGGTCTGGCTGGAGAACTTGGGATCGGGCACCTTGACCGAGACGATGGCGGTGAGCCCTTCACGTGCATCCTCACCGCTGGTGCTGACTTTTTCCTTCTTCAGATAGCCTTCACGCTCCATATAGGTGTTGAGCGTGCGTGTCAGTGCCGTCCTGAAACCCTGGAGGTGGGTGCCGCCGTCGCGCTGCGGAATGTTGTTGGTGAAGCAATAGACCGCTTCCTGGTAGCCGTCATTCCATTGCATGGCGATCTCGACGGTGATACCGCTGTCTTCGGCCTGTGCGGTGAAATGGAAGACCTGGTTGAGGGCGGTCTTGTGGGTGTTCAGGTAGTGAACAAAGGCCGAGAGCCCGCCTTCGTACTGAAAGACTTCCTGCTCGGAACTGCGCTCGTCCTGCAAGACGATGCGCACGCCGCTGTTGAGGAAGCTCAGCTCGCGCAGTCTTTTCGCCAGGGTATCGAAGGAAAAGTGAATGTTGTTGAAGGTCGCCGGTGAAGGCCAGAAATGAACCTTGGTTCCGGTGCCCTGAGCAGGTCCGGTGATGCTCAGCGGCTGCTGAGGTACACCGTCATGGTATTCCTGCTCATAGGTCTGGCCGTTGCGACGTATGGCCAATTTGAGAACACTGGACAGGGCATTGACCACCGAGACGCCGACGCCGTGCAAGCCCCCCGAGACCTTGTAGGTGTTGTCGTCAAATTTTCCACCGGCATGCAGCACGGTCATGATGACTTCAGCGGCGGAGACCCCCTCCTCCTCATGGAGATCGCAGGGGATGCCACGGCCGTTGTCTTCAACGCTGATCGATTCGTCCTGATGGATGGTGACGAGGATCTCGCTGCAGTAGCCGGCGAGTGCTTCATCGATGGAGTTGTCGACGACTTCAAACACCATATGGTGCAGTCCTGAGCCGTCGTCCGTATCACCAATGTACATGCCTGGCCGCTTTCTGACCGCATCGAGACCCTTGAGCACCTTGATGCTTGATGAGTTATATTCTTGCTTGTCGTTCATAATTTCATCCCATCATGCTATAGACACGGCCTTGTTCCACGTGAAACATTTTGTAGGCAAGGTTGTTTTGTTGCGAGAACCAGCGATTGTCTGTACTGGTCAGCCAGATCTGCGCCTGCGTTTCACGAAACAGTTGAAGAAAGAGCTGACGATAGTTGGCATCAAGCTCGGCACTAAAATCATCGACCAGCAAGCAGGTGGGCAAGCCATCGGCGATCAGCAGGCGCATCTGCTGCAAACGAAACAGGGTGGTCAGAATCTTCATCTGACCGCGTGAGAGAAATTCCTGGGCGGGTTTGCCGCGCACGGTCAGGCTGATATCGGCGCGATGGGCACCATGCAGTGTATGCGTACGCTGCAGGTCCAGATGACGCTTGCTGGCCAGGAGCTCGGCCAAATCGCCTTCCCATCCGCGATTGTAGCGCATCTGCAAGGGAAACTCAGGAAGATAGGCCGCCAGGTCGTCCTGCAAGCTGCTGTCGATACGCCGTAGGTAGTTTTCGCGCCAGAGGCTCAGGCGCTCGGCGGCTTGCGCCATCTGCTGTTCCCAACCAAGGTAGAGTTCAGCTTCCGTGCTTGCGCGACGCAGCAGACTATTCCTCTGTTCAAGAGCGCGCTGGTAGCGCTGCCAATGCCAAAGAAAATCATGTTCCACGTGGAACAATCCCCAATCAAGCAGGCGCCTGCGCGCCAGAGGACCTGAAGAAAAATGGTCCCAACTGCCCGGCTCCATCAGCAAAAAAGGGAAATGGGCCAGCATCTCGTGCAAGGCCACCGTCGAGTCATTGAGACGCAACTGCAGATCGGCCTGTTTATGCAGACCGATGCCCGCCTTGCCCGCGACAGGGCTCTCAATATAGAGCAGCGCCTGATCACGGTCATGAGCGATCAGCTGGCGCAGACGCGGTGTGCGAAACGACCGCCCCAAACCAAAGATGGACAATCCTTCCAGCAAGGAAGACTTGCCGGCTCCATTGGCGCCCAGAAAAATATTGAGTCCAGGTACGGGTTCGATCTCGACGTCTCTAAGGTTACGCAAGCCATCCATACGCAATAAATTGATCACGCTGATTCAGATACGCATCGGCATGACAACATACGATGCATCCCGGGCTTCCTGCTCCTGCATAAGCAATGAAGAATTTTGTCCACCCAGGGTCAAGAGAACATGACTTTCTTCAAGCACCGCCAGCACATCGAGCAGGTAGGTGACATTGAAGCCTATCTCCAGTTCAGGTCCACTGTACTCGACCGCAATACGCTCTTCCGCCTCTTCCTGCTCGGCGTTGTTGGCGGTCAACTGCAGATCGCCTGGACTGAGCTGGAGTTTCAGGCCACGGAACTTCTCATTGCACAGCACCGAGGTACGCAGCAAAGCCGCACGTAGCTCCTCACGGTGGACAAGAACCAGCTTGTCACCATCCCGCGGCAGCACACGCTCATAGTCAGGAAAACGGCCATCGATCAATTTGGTCGTGAAGGTGATCTGGTTCATCAGGACGCGCAGATGGTGCTGACCGAGATTCAAGGTCACGTCTCCATCGGCCTCGGCGAGAAGACGCGACAGTTCAAGGACCGCCTTACGCGGCAGGATCGCCTGCAACTTCTGATCGACACCGCTGATCGTCATATCACACAAGGCCAGGCGATGACCATCGGTTGAGACCAGGCGCAAAAGCTCAGGGCGGATATCCAGCAGCATACCGTTGAGGTAGTAGCGCACGTCCTGCTGTGCCATGGCAAAAGCGGTCTTATCGATCAGTCGCTTGAGTTTGCGCGCGTCGACACGCAGCGACTGCAAGGTGATGCTGTCTTCAAGATTAGGAAAATCACCGGCAGGCAAGGTACCAACACGACTGCTGCTACGGCCGGATTTGAAAACCACACGCTGATCATCCATCTTGACCAGGATTTCGGCGCCCGCCTTCAACTGCTTCAGCCAATCGACCGCCTTACGGCCTGGCAAGGTCACCGCACCTTCCTGAAAGGACGAGTCCAGATCGATCTGGGCGATCAGCTCAATCTCGGTATCGGTACCGGTCAGACGCAAAACCCCGTTCTCGACTTCCACCAGTACGTTTTGCAAGACAGCCATGGTCTGGCGCTTATCGACGACCGAGGAGACCCACTGCAGGGGCTTCAGTAAATCATCACGTGACAGAGAAAATTCCATGAGTTAAGCCTTCCATTCATCATGACTGTAAAGTACGCAAGAGACACACATAGTCTTCTTCCAGCCTGGGGTCTTCACGCCGTTTCTCAAGCACCGTCTTGCAGGCATGCAGGACCGTCGTGTGATCCCGGCCATCAAAAGCATCACCAATCTCAGGCAGTGACAGTTCCGTGAGTTCCCGCGCCAGCGCCATCGCCACCTGCCGTGGTCGAGCAAAACTGCGCGTACGCTTCTTGCCGGTCAACTCTCGCAAAGGAATGTGATAGAACTCGGCGACCACTTTCTGGATATTGTCGATATTGATCTGCTTGGCATTGACCGCCAAGATATCACGCAAGGCTTCACGCGTCAGGCTCATGTCGATAGGCAGGCCTCGAAAACGTGCCAGCGCGAACACTTTGTTCAGAGCACCTTCCAGTTCACGGACATTGGTCTGTACCTGCTGCGCGATGAAAAAAGACACGTCGCGAGGCAGATCGATCTTCAGGAACTCGGCCTTCTTCAAAAGAATGGCGACGCGGGTCTCCAGCTCGGGTGGCTCGATCTGCACCGTCAGTCCCCATGAAAACCTGGATTTCAAACGGTCGTCGAGCTGATCGATCTCTTTGGGAAACTTGTCAGATGCGAGCACAATCTGCTTGGAACCGGCCAGCAACTCATTGAAGGTATGAAAAAATTCCACCTGGGTCTGGGTTTTTCCGGCAAAGAAGTGGATGTCATCGATCAGCAACACGTCGACCGAACGGTAACGGCGGCTGAAATCCTCGACCTTATGGCGCAGGGAAGCGACGTAGTCGGCGACAAAGGTTTCTGAGCGGCAGTACAGGACTTTGGCACCGGGCATGCGCTGACGCACCCGGTTGCCCAAAGCGTGCATGAGATGCGACTTGCCGAGAGCGGTCGGTCCATAGATGAACAGGGGGTTGTGTGTTTTGCCCCCCGACTGTTCAGCCACCTGCATGCAGGCTGCGTAGGCTAACTGGTTGGAGCGGCCCTGGACAAAGTTGTCAAAGGTATAGAGTTCGTCGAGATGGCTGTCGTATTGGGTCTGCAGATCACCCACCTCGTGACGCAAGGAAGGCGCCATGCGCCCCTGAGCGAACTCGGTGCGTGGCTTGGCCTGGGGGGCTTGTGCCGAACCCACCTCCAGCTTGAGCTCGCTGAACTGTCCTTCTCCGTGCCTTTGCAAGAGCTCCATGATACGGGTGCGGTAGACTTCACGCAGACGCTCGACAAAAAACCGGTTGGGGGCGTAGAGACGAAACTCACCCTCGACCCCGAGAGCGGCCTCCAGGGGCTTGATCCAGGTGACGAAATCTTTTGGCAACAAACTCTGCTCGAGGTCTGCCTGTATCTTTGCCCACAATGTTGCCGCTTGCACAAACACCTCTAGTTCTTCTGCGTTGCCTCGCCATGGTAGAACAAAGGCTCCCTGCCTGACCAATGGTAGACTGTGTATAAGCCTGGGCAGGACTGTAGATAAGTCGGTCAGTTTTGGGGACAAGTCGTAAAGCTGGCTGGAGCGTCATAGATATCCACAGCAACACGCCGTCCAGGCTACAGGCTATACCGCCTTCCTCCACATCCAAGCACTCACGCTAAGTTCATGTATTGTATATTATAAAATAGTTTATCCACAAGTCGGGCGTCAGCCTATTATAAAGACTATGCTTCTAAAAGCTTTTTAAAATCAAAAGCTATAGAGTCAGCCGCAAAGCCGGGCGTGGGAAATTTTTCCTCAGCAGGACCTTGACGTAACGATGCTGGCAAAGTAGAATCTCCAGCCTTTTCAAATCCACTTTTAAGATGGTGACGCCATGAAGCGTACATTTCAGCCCAGTAATCTCAAGCGCAAGCGCGTTCATGGTTTTCGTGCCCGCATGGCGACCAAAAATGGACGTCAGGTTCTTGCCCGCCGTCGTGCCAAGGGTCGCAAGCGCCTTTGTGTCTGAATTCAGACGCTCGTCGTCAGTGTTTCAAGCGGGTCCAGAGACTCCTCAAGCCCGCTGAATTCAATCATGTTTTTGAACATACGCAGAAGAAAGTCGTCACCGGACATTTCGTTCTTCTTTCTTCGGCCAACACCTTGGACCGCAGCCGTTTGGGCCTGGTGATCGCCAAGCGACGCTTGAAGCTGGCGGTGCAACGCAATCGTATCAAACGTTTGTGTCGCGAGGTTTTTCGCACCACGACGATAAAATCGCAGCCCTTTGATCTCATCATCATGCTACGTCAGTCCTTGAGTCATGTACATGATCCGCAGCTGGCCGATGAACTGCGTGCAGCATTGGCCAAACTCGAACGCCATTACACGCCGGCGCGGGGTTCCGAGCTATGAAATCCTTATGGCGCCGATTCTGGGTCCTGCCCATCAGGGCCTATCGCCTGCTGCTCAGCCCCTGGATAGGCCAGCAGTGCCGTTTTCATCCCAGCTGCAGTTGTTATACCGAGCAGGCTATCCTTCGCTATGGCTTGCTGGCCGGGCTTGTGCTCGGCTCATGGCGTCTGGCGCGCTGCCATCCCTGGGCGGAAGGTGGTCTTGATCCTGTTCCGCAACGATACACTTTTGCAAGAGAGCGCAAGCATGGAGATGCAACGTAGATTGGTGCTGGTGGGCATGTTTGTCGTCGCCTACCTGCTGTTTTGGAACTGGCAAAAGGAACACGTCAGCCCGTCGTCGGCGCCGAGCCCGGTAGCTGCGGCAGCCACGCCAGCGGCCCAGGGTGCGGATATACCCCAGGTGGCGACGCCAGCGGCCACGACGGCGGCCATGCCCCATGATTCGACAGCGAAAAATCTGATCCTTGCACGCAGCGACGTGCTCACCCTGAGCATCGATCCGCAAGGCGGCGACATCACCAGCCTGGGCTTGCTGCAATATCCGCAACGGCAAGGCGGCGCACGGCCCTTCAGCCTGTTCGAAGACGACAGGGCGCGCACCTTCATCGCGCAAAGCGGTCTGATCGGGCCCGATGGTCCTGACGCCGCTGCACAACGGCCGGTCTACAGCAGCGCGCAAAGCGTCTGGACCATGCCGGCCGGTCAGGATCAGATGGACGTCGTACTCCACGATGAGACCCCCACGGCGGTGATCGACAAGATCTACCACCTGCAACGCGGCAGTTATGTGATCAAGATCGACTACCAGGTGCACAACAAAACGGCCAAAGCCTGGAATGCCAATCTTTTTGCCCAGTTCAAGCGTGATGACAGCGCCGACCCGAGCACCCAGAGCGGTATCCGCATCTCCTCTTTCCTGGGCGCCGCTTACTGGACGGCGGACAAGCCTTACAACAAGATCGCTCTCAAGGATCTGCAAAAAGACGCTTTGCAGTTGAAGGAGCAAGGCGGCTGGCTGGCCCTGGTGCAGCACTACTTCGTCAGTGCCTGGATAGCCGATCCAGGTGCCAGGACCAGCTATAGCACGCGCAGCCAGGACGGCATGAACTATCTGTCGATGATCGCTGCGCCGTTCAGCGTCGCCCCAGGACAGACGGCACAGAGCAGCGTCCGCCTCTACGCCGGCCCAAAGATCCAGCGCAATCTCTCGGTTTTGAGCCCGGGTCTTGATTTGACCGTCGACTACGGCTGGCTGTGGCCCATCGCCGAAGCCCTGTTCTGGCTGCTGGTCCACATCCACCAGTTCATCGGCAACTGGGGCTGGTCGATCGTCTTTTTGACCATCATCGTCAAGGCCGCTTTCTGGCCTTTGTCGGCGGCCAGTTACCGCTCGATGGCGCAGATGCGCAAGATTGCGCCAGAGATGCAGCGTATGCGTGAACAATATGGTGAGGACAGGCAGAAGCTTTCCCAGGCGATGATGGAGTTTTACCGCAAGGAAAAGATCAATCCGCTCGGTGGCTGTCTGCCCATGCTCGTACAGATGCCGGTGTTCATCGCCTTGTACTGGACGCTGATGGAAAGTGTCCAGCTGCGCCATGCCCCTTTCATCTTCTGGATACACGATCTGGCAGACATGGACCATCTGTTCATCCTGCCCCTGGTCATGGGCGTCACCATGTACGTGCAGCAGCACCTCAATCCGGCACCGGCGGATCCGACCCAGGCCAAGATGATGAAGCTCATGCCGGTCATTTTTACCGGATTTTTCCTGTTTTTCCCGGCCGGTCTGGTGCTTTACTGGGTGGTCAGCAATCTGGTGTCCATCGCCCAGCAGTGGTATGTGACCCAGCGTCTGCAAGCCCAGTCCTGAAGACAGGCTGAGTGATGATTGCGCAAGACGTCATCGTCGCCCAGGCGAGCGGCAACGCCGCCGCCGGCGTCGCCGTCTTGCGCCTCTCCGGGCCAGGATGCCTGGCGGTCTTGTTGTCCTGTTTGCGTGAAAAGTCAGCCATCCCGGCGCGCCAGGCCTGTCTGCGCCACTTCGTCGACCGCCAGGGAGAGTTGCTCGATCAGGGCATCGTCCTCTATTTTCCAGCGCCGCACTCCTTTACCGGAGAGGATGTCGTTGAATTCCAGGGCCACGGCAGTCCCGTGATGATGGCCAGGCTGGTGCAGGAATTGCAGGCCGCCGGTGCGCGTCTGGCGCGTCCGGGTGAATTCAGCGAAAGGGCCTTTCATCAAGGCAAGATGGATCTGACCCAGGCCGAGGCCATCGCCGATCTCATCGCCGCCGGCTCCGAGCAGGCGGCACGATCAGCGATGAAGTCCTTGCAAGGTGAGTTTTCTCAGCGTGTGCACCGCATCGTCGACACCCTCACCGAGCTTCGTGTTGACATCGAGGCGGCGATCGATTTCAGTGACCAGGATATCGACTTTCTCCATAGCGACCAGGTCAAGGCGCGCATGACACAGCTGCACACGCAGTTGAGCGAGACCCTGGTGCAAGCCCGCCAGGGTCAGGTTTTGCAGCAAGGAGCCAGCATCGTCATCGCCGGCCATCCCAACGTCGGCAAATCCAGCCTGCTCAATGCTTTGGCCGGCGATGAAGTGGCTATCGTCAGTGATCGTGCCGGTACCACCCGCGATATCGTGCGTCAGCACCTGGTCATCGAGGGCATCCCTGTCGAGGTGCTGGACACCGCCGGCTGGCGCGACAGCGACGATCCCATCGAGCAGGAAGGCATACGACGCGCCCTGCGCGCCGCAGAACGGGCCGATGCCCTGCTCTATCTGTTCGACAGCGACGCCGAATTGGCCGACATCGTCGCGGACTTGCAGCTGCGTTCCGGTTTCAAGCCTAAGGCGCAGCGTCTTTTGCTGGTGCGCAATAAAATCGACACCTGCCCGCACTGGCAGGACAGCCAGCTATGGATCGAGTCGCATCCCTGCCCGGTCGTCGGCATCAGCGCGACCACCGGGCAGGGTTTGCAGGGACTGCGCCAGACCCTGGCCTCGATTCTCGGAAAGACCCCAGGCGAACTGCCCTTTCTTGCCCGTCAACGCCACGTACAGGCTCTGCAGGAAGCCGCGACGCACCTGCAGGCGGCGCAAGAACAGTGGCGTGCCGGGATGGTCGACCTGCTGGCAGAAGATCTGCGCCTGATGCAAAAAACCCTCGGTAGCATCACCGGCGAGGTGCTCGCCGATGAGCTTTTGGGGCATATCTTTTCTTCGTTTTGTATCGGTAAATAGGCGGACATGGACGGGCAGATGCTATTCCACATCTGCCAGTGGGTACCACTGATATACCCATATCACAAATCTATTAGTAGTTGAAATGTCAAAAAACGAGCCATAACAAAACCAATAAGCCGTGATTACATGTATACCATAGCTCTAATTTTTAAAAGACATTAATATAGCCTTAAAATTTAGCAATATCAATAAAGTCATAAGCTTTGTCCTCATATGAGGATACGCTTTCTAGCTAAAGGCACTGCATAGATTGAGTAAATGTTTACGACCAGCAGGCCGGGAAGAATGGCGCCTATCATCGCAATTTGATACCCATGCCCGGTTGCAATGAATCTTTCTGGAACCAATGCTATAGTGTCTACAATAAAAGCTGATATATATGCCATAGGAGGGGCGATTACTGCAGCAAAGAGAAAGAGCAGGAACTCATCCAACAAATAGTATCGCCTGCCATGAAAAGCCCACAGACTCAACAAAGAAAATAAAATAATCAAGCTTCCAGTCAGTGCAAAAAAAGTACCTCCGGCAGACACGCTATGGCTGGGCAAGCCAATCATCAGCGCCCACTTCCAGAGAATGACTGCCATCGCCAATGATGCGCCACACAAGCAAAGAATCACAGGCCTTTTTACGAAGGCAAGTGGCTTGGCAAACCAGAAGGCGATGGTCGCCACAGAGAAACAGCCAAGCAAGGAAAAAATAATATCATATGCCCTGTTGATATGAATTGCCAGATCAGCCGCAATCAATGCTGGGGGAAAAAGGGAGGACGTCGTTGCATGATTTTCAAAACCAGGGGATACAACGTAATAATAGATGAACAGGCCCCCTGTTACGACTGCAAAAGAAGCCATGATGCTTGCAATGGAAGACTTTGCAGTCTTACGCATGTCTTTTGGAGATGCCAGCACCATATTGACATTGCTATTGATGGACAAACGATTGACGTAGAAAAGCAAGAAACCAACTAAACTTGCCTCAATCAAAAGAACAACATTGATAAGATAATTCATCTCATTAAATGACGTATGCGCAGAAAAGAAATAAGGTAGAACCATCCAGTTTACTCGCTGTAATGGTGCAGTCAGAAAAAAACCAAAAGCCATAGCCTGCCAACCCATATGACGCATGATGTCTTTTTTCTTTATGTAATAAAATGCTGCAATCATGGCCCCAGTGGAGCAAATGGCCAAAAACCATAGACCAACATAGAAGGCAAAACCACCAAAGGTTTTATCAGGGCCAGTTTCAACTAGATGATACATACTGAAGATCATTGATGTAAATGCGGCTAGCATATAGGTTGAACCAGAATAGCGATGAAACCGCGGATATTTTTTGCGAAAAAAAGGCAAAAACTGCAGCGACCCGCAGATCATGATTACCGTGCCAAGCATCATATGAGCGCTAAGTATGAATTTATCAAAACGATTCATTTGAAAATAATGAATGAAGGCATCCATGGGGCCATCCGAGCCGTATACAAATCGGTCAGTTCCAAACTGAGCAGAAATGTTTACCCAGAGAGGTAAAGTCTCCATGGCTGTTTTGTGATCGACCGCCTCATTCCTGTCGGCACGGTCGCGCATCATGATAGCAATTTTATCGGCATGAACATTGGTATAAGTATCAGACAGCTTAAATCCGGCATTCATCGCTAGAAGTCCATATGCGAAGAGAATGGCGATTCCCACTATCCACAGAAATGGAGTAATTCGCATTATTGGCCGAGCTTTCACGATCTTAGTAGTCATATTGATAGCAATCTCTCTGATGATGTATATCTTGCGTCCTTGCCAGATGAAGGACTTAGCCTTGCACCAAGCCGTCAGACAGTCGTCAGAGTAGATCGTAAGCTGCAAGGATTTTGCCTTGGCAGCCATATTTTGCTTTGGACGCCAATATTGGCCTTATGAGAAGATCATAGCTGACTGCGCAATGCGCTCGGCGGAAATCCATTTTGTCGTTTGAAGGCCCTAGAAAAGGTCGAGATACTACTAAAACCCACTTTACGTGCAATTACAGCAATTGGGAGGTCAGTACCTGTCAACAGCAACTGGGCCTGATCGAGACAAGTCTCTTCCATAAGGCGATTTAGGTTGGTGCCCTCCGCACCAAGTCGACGACTCAGGGTACGCGTAGAGATGCTTAGCTCAGCTGCAATTTGGACAGCATTTGTAAAAGTTTCTTCGGCTAATGCTAGCCGTAGCAATTGCTGTACCCGCATGGTTGTAGTGTGCTGCCTCGATAAGACCTGTAGTCTTTGTTCCAGTATATTGGTACTTAAACTGTGGTTGGTCTGATTGTGTGTCATAAGCGGCAACTGCAAAGCATGGCGACTTAATAAGAATTGATCTTCGGTGCTGTGGAAGCTCGCCCGGATTCCAAAAAATCGCTGGTATGCTTCTTCATTACCCTGGGGGGGGTGTTTGAAATGAGTTTCCATGCCAACCAGGATGCGCTCTTTTCCCAAGCCTGGGCCGTATTTTGCAAAGAAGCCCATTTTATTGAACATGCCAGCCTGAATTTCTGCTAGCACAGGAGTAAATTCAGCATCTATATCAACGCAGGGTGTCATGACAACGCGGACTTTATTGCCCTCTATTGTTTTGTTCATCGAAAAAAAAGGAAAATCTAATGGCATATAGCGTAGGGCAACATCTAGTGCTTTACCCAGTGTCTCTGCAGTCATAGATGCTATGCCGACTTTCCCCATGGCAGTCACTGGCATATGACGGAGTATCTGAAGGGATAGTGGATAATATGGCGTAGCATACTTGATGGCAACTTCCAAAAGTCTTGTGAACTGAGCTGGTTTTATGCGAATCACGTCGTGGTGGAGCGCATTTACTGTAATCCCGCAGAGAAGATATACTTTACCCTCATCACCACCAGATGAGCTTATGAATGATCCAATGGCCTCAATAATTTGAGGTGCCATGAACAATTCTCGTCCCGTACCTTTTGTACCTCTGTTATCGTTCACGAGACCATTAGGATATTTGTCTAGCTTCAATTTAAGCCACCTCTGGTGGGCGTCCGGGTTTGGAGCGGGATTGTGTGGTAGTCTTGGAAAACAGGAGGGATTGCTTAGCGTGCTTGTCACCAGCTACGCTGTTGCAAGCTGGGGAAGTCCATTTCGCACTCCCTCCCCATGCCATTCTGACAGGTGGTGCTGACGGCGGTATTGAGATAAGATTCATGGCGCTGCAACCATCATTACGGGTTCGTGCAGTTACAGGCGGAGGCGCCCAGTAGCGCGAGGCATGACCAGAACCGCTACGGCCGCCCTTACAGCTTGCAGTAAGTCCATCTTCGCCCTTCTCCTTATGGATGACCCCTGAACTTATCAAACCCTCCACCTCAGGATTATGTCCTGTGGCGTGGTGTAACACAAAGAAGTCCTTGGTTATCGTGCTTTGGGTTTGCCAACTCAACAGAGTGAGGATAAGGATGATGAAGCGTGACATGATCTCAGGCGCTGCTTGAAAAGAGTTCCGACTCAGATTTGCTCCGAGAAATGATAGCTTTCGCTGCGCACCGGCTGATGGATCTGGAGCTCGCAGAACTGACCGGGGCTGCCCTCGGTGCGCGACAGCCTGGGGAGTGTCAGGTGTAGCGTCATGGCTACCGTGGCCCCCTTGAGCGACGAGTCGATGGCCACCTTGCCCACCATGGCAGCCTGAGCTCACAGCCATCCATGCTTACGGAAGGCAACATCGGCCAACGCTATTACACCACTTCTTGGGACACGATCAAATCCCTCGGTAGCATCACCGGCGAGGTGCTCGCCGATGAGCTTTTGGGGCATATCTTTTCTTCGTTTTGTATCGGTAAATAGGCGCGCGCCGGATCAGGCCAGCCAGGCCAGATGGACGACCTTGTAGACGACCATGATGACAGCGATGAGCAGATAGCCGCGCAGGGCAGCCATCCACAGCCGTGCTGTAGAGCTCATCAGCACCGGGCGCAGCTGATCGAGCGCCGGCATGCTCCAGGCCATGCGTTCTTCGGCAGAGACCGGCCCCGCGGCGCTGGGCACGGCTTGAGGCTGCCGCCACTGCAGGACGACCTGGCCCATCAGCACCGAAACGGCGAGCCCGGCACCTGCTACGAGGATGTCGACGATGGCCGCTTCGCTGAGATCAGGAAACAGCACCGAGGCGGTCAGGATCACCGACAGCACCAGCAGGATACTGACCACCGCCGCGGTGAACACATTGGTGGCTCGTGAGTTCACCCAGGGTCCAAGCACGTCCTTGTCATTGCAGAGCAGAAGCAGAAAGACCGAGGCGCTGGGCAAAAGGATGCCGGCCAAAGTCTGTACCGCGTTGGTCAACAAGCCCAGAGGCATGCCGGGGATGAGCACAAGGGCTGCGGCGACGCCGATCAAGGCCATGTACACCGCGTAGAAGCCTTTCGCCTCGGTGGGACGGCGATGCAGCGAGTGGCGCAGGGCGAGCACATCGCCGAGGGCGTAGGCGGTCGACAGGGAGACCGCTGAAGCACCGATGATGCTGGCGTCGATCAAGGCGATCGCGAACAGTACGCCAGGCCAGTGGCCCTGGTGTCGGGCGAGTCCATGAGCAACGCTGGCGGCGTCGACAAAATGGCCGGCTTCGGGGGTCCCGGCAAAGGCGTAGGCGACACAGGCGGTGATGGCGATGGCGCCGATCAGCACCAGCAGGATGCCCAGCCAGAGATCGAGGCGCTCATAAGGGATGAAGCGCGGGGTGATTCTCTTGTCGATCACAAAGCTCTGCTGAAAAAACAGCTGCCAGGGTGCGATGGTGGTGCCGACGATGCCGATGATCAGCAGCATGACGTCGCTCAGCCTTGCGTGGGCGGGCATCTGCACCACCAGCAGGTCATGCATCACCTGGTGCAGCGGCGGGTGGACGAGGATGAACAATGGGATCAAGAGCAGGCTGCCCAGCACCAAGACCAGGGAAAACTGTTCAAAGCGGCGAAAGCTGCCGGTGCTGGCGGCGGCGATGATGCAGACGGCGGCGATAGCGACCCCGAGCGGGCGTGAGACGCCGAGGTACTCCATGCCCAGGCTGATGCCGATAAACTCGGTGACGATGGTCAGACCATTGAGCAGGAACAAATCGATGACGCTGAAAGCGCCCCAGAATTTGCCAAAACGTTCGAGGATCAAGCGGGCATGGCCCACCCGTGTGACGGCACCGAGACGCAGCACCATCTCCTGATTGACATAGAGCACCGGAATCAGCAGGGCGAGGGTCCACAGCAGGGTGGTGCCGTAGTTCTGCCCCATCTCGGCATAGGTGCTGAAGGCGCCGGCATCGTTGTCGCCGACCATGACGATGAGGCCGGGACCGAGTACGGCCAGGAGCGTACGCAGACGCTCCCGGGTGGTGCGCCGGGCGCCCAGATCGTGACGCCGGATGGTGCCCAAAGCACCTTGAATATCACCCAGGTGCGCCGTATCGAGGACCGCCGACTCTTCTTGGCAGGACATGCTATTTCCCCATAAAAATGCTGTTGGGTCGACGATTTACGAAGGCCTGAAGCCAGCTTCAGGCGGCGCGTAAATGCTCATCATCGTCCTGATGACAGACCGGGCTGGCACCACCGGCATCGGTCGTCCTGGCCGGCGCTGCGTGATCGGTGGCGAACGGTGGCGTCAAGCCGGTATCGACCTGGGTGTCCTTGATGAAATGGGCGAGCAAGCGACCATCACCATCATGCAGCCATTGAATTTTCATGATCAGTACTCCGAAAACAGCTGATCGGAGCGAGGTCTCCAGACGGACTGCGAGAGATGCATCGACAGCTCGTCGAAGCATGCTCAGGCCATGAGCGCCGGACCATCGCACGATGTGCAAGTTTTAAGGAAGTACGCTTGAGAACCACACAGGCGCACTGCCCCGCTTCACCAGCGGAACAGTGCAGGGATGAGATCCACCGAGGACTGTTCGCTGGTCAGAAAAACGACCGACTACAACTGTGACCGTCCAAGATAGGACCTCCTTGCTATGAGATAAGTGAAGGATACGAGGCTTTTCAGAAATGTCAAGATGCCGATGTCAGGAAAGTGACAGCGACCGCGACAGAGCCATTTTCGCCTGCTTAAAGCTCCCCCCTGAGCAGGCTGAAACCTGCTCAGGGGGGAGCGTGTCTGTCAATCAAGACGGGTTTTCTGATCCAGCTTGCTGCTGACATCGCGATGCTCTTCGATGGCGGCAAAGACGTCGGAGATGCCGTCACCGATCTCCCGGTTGACCTGTTTGAGCAGGGCGTAGACCTGTTCGACACGTTGCCGGTAGAGCTTGACGGCATCGAGATCTTCCGAGCCGCTGGCTTGCAAAACGGCACCGTCGATGAGTTTGTGCATGGTCTGCACCCGATCCAGACCTTGCTCCAGGCTTTCCTGGGCCAAATCCTTGAGAACTTCCAAACGTGTGAGCAATGAGGTCATGACAACTCTGCCTGGGTAGGTGTGCTAAGACGATCAGGCAAAGCATAGCGCAAAATACGTCGGCCGGCGGCCAGCACCTGCTGGCCCAAAGATCCGCTGTGGTAACGCAGACCATACTTGCGGGCGATGGCTTTGACCCGCGGCGCCATCTCGGCGTAACGCCAGGCGGGCACATCAGGAAAGAGATGGTGCTCGATCTGGTGACTGAGGTTGCCGCTGAGGATATGGAACCAGGGACCGCCTTCGATATTGCTGGAACCGAGGATCTGCCGGCGATACCACTGACCACGACTTTCCTGAGCGAGACTTTCGACCGGGAAGGTTTCGACTTCTTCGGTGAAGTGGCCGCAGAAGATGATGGTGAAAGCCCAGAGGTTGCGCACGATATTGGCGCTGAAATTACCGAGCAGCACCGGCAGGAAGCTGGGGCCGGCCAAGAGCGGGAAGACGACGTAGTCTTTGAGCACCTGGCGTTTGACCTTGGCTCCGATGGGCTTCAACTCGGTGAGCAGCTGCGCCACCGTCTTCTCGCCTTTGAAGATCTTCTCGAACTCAAGATCATGCAGGGCGACGCCCCATTCGAAAGCCAGGGCCAGGATGAGCGCGTACAGAGGCTGCGCCAGGGCCGCAGGATACCAGGGCTGGTCAGGAAAAAGGCGGAGGATGCCATAGCCGACGTCACGGTCTTTGCCGACGATGTTGGTGTAGGTGTGGTGCATGAAGTTGTGCGAATGACGCCACTGATCGCCAGGGCAGACATTGTCCCAGTCGTACTTCTGGCCGTTCAGCTCGGCTTCACGCATCCAGTCGTACTGGCCATGCATCACATTGTGGCCGAGTTCCATATTCTCGAGAATCTTCGACAGCGACAAAGAGGCGGTGCCGAGCAGCCAAAAGGGCGGCAACCAGCCCAGCATCAGCAAGCCGCGCCCGGCCGCTTCGCTATAGCGCACCCACTGGATGATGCGTTCGATGTAGGCACGATCTTCCTGGCCGACCTTGGCCAGGGTGTCTCTGCGCAACTGGTCCAGTTCCGCCGCCATGGCGTCCCAGTTCAATTGCTGTTTGGACAGCGTGACAGCCTGATTCATGATGAGCTCCTAGATCAGCAGTTCGATATCGGTAAGGGGACGCGATATGCACAGACGGATGTCTTCCTCGTCATCGTCGCTGATGCTGCCGTCGATGGCGTTTTGGACACGTCCTTGGACTTTGTGGCAGGTGCAAGACATGCAGATGCCTTGACGGCAGCCGTACTTGGGCTGCAGTCCGGCCTGCTCGAGGCTTTCAAGCAGGGTTTCCTGGCTGGAGACGCTGAGCTGGCGCGCACCGAGCTGGACCGATACCGGGGCCCCGGAAGGCGCGGCGACGAGCGGCCGGTGATAGGCTTCGCGGTAGAGACCGCCCTGATGATCGATATCGGTGAGGACTTGCGCGACGCCATCGACCAGTCCGGCAGGGCCGCAGACGATCACCGGCGAGTCGGTATCGAGCTGCAAGGTCTGCCAGTGCTGGGCACAGAAATGCCCCTGCAGGGCCGACTCCAGATCAGGCTCGCGGGTCAGGGCCAAGTGGGTGTGCAGGGCCGGGATCTGGGTCTGCAACTCGGCGAGGGCATCCAGATAGGCCAGCTCGGTCGCGGTGCGCGCGTACTGGATCAGATGGATAGGTCGCTGCGCAGAGGTCGCCGCCCATTCATGCAAGAGCGCCATGGCCAGGGTCATGCCGCTGCCCCCGGCGATCAGGACGGGTGCTGCGCGGCCGCTCAGCTGCAAAAAGGGTGATGTGCCGTAGATGCGCTCGATCTCGAGATGATCACCGACTTTCAGGGTGTCGTGCACCCAGGACGAAAAGCGTCCATCGGCAATCTTTTTGATGCCGAGTTCGAGCTCATGCTCGCTCATCCACAAGGGAGTGTAAGTGCGACGCTGGCGCACCCCATCGATGACCGCACTGATTTCGACGTGGGTGCCGGCGGGTGCGGCGGGCAAGGCGTGAAAGCTGCGCAGGCGCAAGGACAGGATATCGCCACCGACCTTGTTCAGGGCCGACACCTCAAGGCGCAGGCGACGGCGGGTCCACAGGGGGTCGACATGGGCGGCGAAAAAATCGAAACTGGCTTCCGACATCCAGGGAGTCAGGTAGCGCCCGGTCAGTTCCTGGGCACGACTCAAGAACGAAGATGATGACATGGCAGCGACATCCTTTTGAGTGAACATGTGTATACTATAAGCGCATGCCATGACCTCAGTCAACACTTGTTCACTTAAATAAGGCCATGTCATGCGTCGCAAGGTGTGCAACTCATCACCCTTTGGGCTTCTCAGACCTTGCCTTATTTTGTTACCATTCCGTAACAAAAGCAGAAGTCGCTGTAGCGATCATTCCCCCGTTCTAAGCCTCGGCCGGCACTTGAGAGAGCGCTTATGAGTTTGCGTATCGAAAGAAAACTGCTGACAAGGCAGACCCTGATGCATGCAGCTCTCGATCTGCTCGATGAGGGGCGCAGCTTTGCCAGCCTCAGCCTGCGTGAGGTGACGCGCGCAGCCGGTATCGTGCCGACCGCCTTCTATCGGCATTTTGAAAGCATGGATGATCTCGGTCTGGCCCTGGTCGAGAGCACCAGCGACACCCTCCGCCATCTGGTCCGTGACGCCCGGCGGCAGTTGGAAAGTGGCAATATGATCATCGATGCCAGCGTGCGCAAGTTTCTTGAGCACGTCTCGATGAACCGCCGTGAATTTGGCTTTATCGTCAGGGAGCGCTTCGGTGGATCGGCGACGGTGCGCCACGCCATAGGGCGCGAGATCGCCGTCTTTGCCCGGGAACTGTCGCTGGATCTGCTCAAATTTCCCGTTTTTTCGCGCATGCGGGCAGAAGACGTCGACATGATCACCGGCTTTTTTGTGACCTCGGTGGCCAATGCCGCGGGGGACTGGCTGGAACTGCTCAACGAGGATGAAAGTCGCCTGGAATCCTACCGTATCATGCTGGTTCGGCAACTGCGTCTGGTCCTGCTCGGGGCCCTGGCCTGGAACCCGCGCAGCAAATAAGGGTGGCAAGCGTCGCCAGACGTACAATTTTTGTGCCCCAGGTCTTATAATCACCTGCCTTGAGTCAGGGTCAGGCAGCATGGACTATCCAGAAGTTTTCGATGTCATCGTCATCGGTGGCGGTCATGCCGGTACCGAGGCGGCGCTCGCCGCGGCGCGCATGGGCTGCCGCACCTTGTTGTTGACGCAAAATATCGAGACGCTCGGCCAGATGAGCTGCAACCCCGCCATAGGTGGCATAGGCAAGAGTCACCTGGTGCGTGAGATCGATGCGATGGGGGGTGCCATGGCCCTGGCCACCGACCACGCCGGGATACAGTTTCGTGTGCTCAATGCGCGCAAAGGCCCGGCCGTCCGCGCGACACGGGCGCAGGCGGATCGACAGCTTTACAAGGCCGCCATCCGCCAGGTGCTGGAAAACCAGCCGGGCCTCTCGATTTTCCAGCAGATGGTCGATGACCTCATCGTCGTCGCCGACCAGGTGCAGGGGGTGGTGACCCAGGCTGGGCTCCGTTTTCGTGCCACCAGCGTGGTGCTGACGGCGGGGACTTTCCTCGCCGGCCTCCTGCATATCGGACTACAAAATCACGCCGGGGGTCGCGCCGGCGATCCGGCCTCGCTCAGCCTGGCGCAGCGACTGCGTGAACTGCAGTTGCCGGTCGGTCGCCTGAAGACCGGCACACCGCCACGTATCGACGCGCGCAGCATCGACTTCAGTCGTTTGCAGGTGCAGCCTGGCGACACCCCCGAGCCGGTGATGTCCTTCCTCGGACAGATCAGCATGCACCCCCGCCAGCTGCCTTGCCATATCACCCATACCCAGGCGCAGACCCACGACATCATCCGCGCCAACCTCGATCGCTCGCCGATGTACGCGGGTGTCATCGAAGGTGTCGGTCCGCGTTACTGCCCTTCGATCGAAGACAAGATACACCGCTTTGCCGACAAGGCGAGCCATCAGGTCTTTCTCGAGCCCGAAGGTCTGAATTCTCAAGAAATCTATCCCAACGGCATTTCAACCTCGCTGCCTTTCGACGTGCAGCTGCAGCTGGTGCGCAGCATGCCTGGGCTCGAGCGGGCGCATATCACCCGCCCAGGCTACGCCATCGAGTACGACTACTTTGATCCACGGCATCTGAAAATGAGTCTGGAAACCCGGCAGATCCAGGGTTTGTTCTTCGCCGGCCAGATCAATGGCACCACCGGCTACGAAGAAGCCGCCGCCCAGGGGCTGCTGGCGGGCATCAACGCGGCACGCCGGGCACAAGGCCAGGAGGCCTGGACGCCCTTGCGCGATCAGGCCTATCTCGGGGTGATGATCGATGACCTGGTCACCCATGGCACCCGTGAGCCTTACCGCATGTTCACCTCGCGTGCCGAGTACCGCCTGCAGCTGCGTGAAGACAATGCCGATGAAAGGCTGACCCCGCAGGCCTACGCCCTCGGCCTCATCGATGCGCAACGTTATGAGCACTTTCTCGCCAAGCAAGAGGCCATCGTCCGCGAGACGCAGCGGCTGCGCAGCACCATCCTTCACCCCGGTACGCAGGCAGCACAGCAGTTTGAACAGGCCACCGGCGAAAGCCTGCAGCGCGAGTATGCGCTGCTCGATCTCCTGCGGCGGCCGGCGGTGAACATCGAAGATCTGCTCGCCTTGAGTGCAGAGCCCGGCGTCGCGCTCAGCGACGAGGTGGCACAGCAGGTCCAGATCCGCTGCAAGTACGCCGGCTATATCGATCGCCAGGCGGAAGAGGTGGCCCGGCTGCATGAGCATGAGGGCCTGGGCCTGCCTGAGTATTTCGACTACGACGCGGTCGCTGGCCTGTCCCATGAGGTGCGCGGCAAACTCAAAAGTGCGCGTCCCCAGACCCTGGCCCAGGCCGCACGCATCCCCGGGGTGACCCCGGCGGCGATCTCCCTGCTCATGATCCACCTGCGTCGATCCGCGCCGCAGATGGACAAGGTGGGCTGATGGATGCGGCCGAGCGGTTGTTGCACGAGTCCTTGCCGGATCTGCAGCGGGCGGTGCGGGAACAGCTCTGGGCTTATGTGCAGGGTCTGCTGCGCTGGAACCAGGCCTACAACCTGACCGCCATCCGCGATCCTGAGCAGATGGTCCGGCGTCATATTCTCGACAGCGCCAGCATCGCGCCCTATGTGCACGGGCGTCTGCTCGATGTCGGTACAGGGGCCGGATTTCCGGGGCTGGTTCTGGCTATAATGCACCCGCAGATGCCGGTGACCCTGCTCGATAGCAATGGCAAGAAAACCCGTTTCTTGCGGCAGATGGTCGCTGAACTGGGCCTGCCTCAGGTCAAGGTCGTGCAGGCGCGCGCAGAAGACGAGGACGGCGAGCTGTACGATAGTATCAGCAGCCGCGCCTATGCCAGCCTTCCCGATATGGTTCTGTCCTGCCTGCATCGCCTCGCCGTCGGTGGGCGTTTGCTGGCGATGAAAGGCAAATACCCGCAGGAGGAACTGCAGCAGCTGGACGCGCAGTTGCATGCCGAGGTCGTGCGCTTGCATCTTCAGCACGTGGATGAGGAGCGACACTTGATCATCATACGCAGGACCTGCGACGAGGGATGACTATGGACAAGATTTTTGCGGTAGCGAATCAAAAAGGTGGTGTCGGCAAGACCACCACCAGTATCAACCTTGCCGCATCCCTGGCCGCCAGCCGTCGCCGTGTGCTGCTGATCGATCTGGATCCACAGGGTAACGCGACCATGGGGGCCGGTGCCGACAAGCACCAGCTGCAAAAAGGCAGCTACGAGCTGCTGACGCGGGCCTGCAGCGCCGAGGAGGCGATACTGCGGGAGCTGCCGGGAGGTTTTCATCTCATCGGTGGCAATGGTGATCTGGTGGCCGCCGAGGTGGAACTGGTCAGCGCCATCGGCCGCGAGCTGCGTTTACGGCAAGCCTTGCGTGACTTGCGTGAGCACTATGATCTGATCATCATCGACTGTGCTCCCTCGCTCAATCTGCTCACGCTCAATGCGCTGGTCGCCGCGGATGCGGTCATCATCCCCATGCAGTGCGAGTATTTTGCTCTCGAGGGCCTGGCGGCGCTCACCGATACCATAGAGCAGGTCGCCGGCAGCATCAATCCGGGCCTGCACATCGCCGGCATCCTGCGCACCATGTTCGATCCACGCAACACCTTGGCCACCGACGTTTCGGCCGAATTGCAGCAACATTTTCCGCGCCAGCTGTTCGATACGATCATTCCCCGCAATGTTCGCCTCGCCGAAGCACCGGCGCACGGCAAGCCGGCGCTGCTCTACGATCGTACATCGCGCGGCTCCATGGCGTATGTGGCGCTGGCCGCCGAAGTCTTGCGGCGACAGGAAAGCAGCGTGGTTGAGCCGGCTTGAAACGGAACAGGGGCGAGTGACGAGGATGATGATAAAAAAGCGCGGATTAAGCGGCGGGCGAGGCCTTGATGCGCTCTTGCACAGGGCTACGGAAAATGCTCAGGAACTGAAACAGATCGATGAGGGTCATTTCAGCGATCAGGAGCTGCGCCGCATGCCGGTGCACCAGCTGCAAAGAGGCCGCTACCAGCCGCGACGCGACATGGTCGAAGACACGCTGTCCGAGCTCGCCGACTCGATACGCCAGCATGGCGTCATGCAGCCTCTGGTGGTGCGTGCGCTGAGCGAGGACCGCTACGAGATCATCGCCGGGGAACGCCGCTGGCGGGCGGCGCAGCTGGCCGGTCTGGAGCTGGTGCCGGTGATCGTTCGCGTCATCGATGATGAAACCGCCTCGGTGCTTTCGCTGATCGAAAACATCCAGCGCGAGGATCTCAACCCGCTCGAGCAGGCGCAGGCTTTGCAGCGCCTGTCCGAGGAGTTCAGCCTGACCCACGAGCGCCTGGCGCAGACGGTCGGCAAGTCACGTTCGACGGTCAGCAATATGCTGCGACTTCTGCAGTTGCAAGGCGAAGTTCGACAGATGCTCGAAAATGGCGATCTCGAGATGGGGCATGCGCGCGCCCTGCTCGCACTGCCCGAGCAGGCACAAAAGCAGGCCGCCGAGCAGATCGTGGCCCGGGCCCTGTCGGTTCGCCAGGCCGAGGACCTGGTCAGGCGCCTGCAGCAAGGGCCGGCCAAGCCCCGTCAGGACAAGCCGGAAGATCCGGATGTGCGTCGCCTCTGCCAGAGCCTGAGCGAAAAAATCGGTGCGCCGGTACAGATCGTCAGCAAGGACAAACAGCGTGGTACGCTCAGCATCAGCTACCATAGCCTGGAAGAGCTCGAAGGCATACTGGCCCATATCCACTAGACCTGAGGAGAGCGAGCATGAGCGTTACCGTGCAACCGGCTTACCATCGCTACCAGTTTCGCGTGCTGGCTGGGCGGCATGAGCTGATCGCCGACCTGGCCAGGGATGTCCAGGGTGACGACACCGGACCCGATCCGCACCAGCTCATCGAGGCTGCGCTGGCGGTCTGTACCGCGCAAACGGTGACCATGTACGCGCAACGCAAGGCGTGGCCGTTGCGTGAGATCCATGTCCGCGTCGGTGTCGAGAGCCGGGAAGGCAGCAGCCACTTTTTGCGCGAGATCGATCTCATCGGTGAGCTTGCTGAGGAGCAGCGCCAGCGGCTGCTCGATATCGCCAATAAGTGCCCCATACACCGCATCCTGACCGGTCCCATCGTGGTGCAGAGCGAGCTCAAACGCCTTGACGCATGAGCGACGATGGCGCCGAATGACGACCGCCACAGCGAGCCTGCCCGGACAGCCACTAGATCTAGTGGCTGTCCGCATCAATATCACTAGATGATTGTTTTTATTGCACGAAAAACAGGCAGACGGCTTGCTTGCTGAGGTGATTATTTCTATAATCCGCGCGCTCGCCGTGGTGAGCTAAAAAATTGTTTAGAGTAGCGAGGATGCTCACGCAAGCACCCTACCGACAGCACCCTGGGCGCAGCCTGTTGATCGTTCAGCTGGTCCTCGCGGCTGTCGTCGTGCTCTGGACCTATCACAGGCAGCGCTCGGCTTGGCTGGATAGTTTGCTCGGCGTCATCATCGCGCTGGCAGGATTACAGTATTTTCAGTGGCGCGCTTTGGCGAGCCACGCTGCCCTGGATGCCAGGGCTGCCTTGCAGGGCATGTACCGCGGCGAATTCGGCAAGATGCTGATCGCCTGTGTGGGTTTTGCCCTCGTCCTGCGCGGACGTGGTTCCGATCATGCAGGCTATGTTGTGCTCGGTTTCGCCCTGCCACAGACCGGTACGTGGTGGTTGCTGGCATGGCAGTTGTGGCGGGCGCGGCAGAAGGCAGAGAGACAGGATATTTTTTGAGGTTAAGGCATATGGCGCTGACATCGGGCGAATACATCAAGCATCACCTGACCAATCTCACCTGGGGCTGCACTGCGGGCGGCCATTGCGGTTTTGCGGAAAATGCCGATCAGGTCAAGGCCATGGGTTTCTGGGCCATCCACTTTGACAGCATCGCCTGGTCTTTGGGGCTGGGTCTGCTGCTCGCCTTCCTGCTGCGCCGCGCTGCCGTGCAGGCGACCGCTGGCGTGCCCGGTACCCTGCTCAACTTGATTGAAGTGCTGGTCGATTTCGTCGACAACTCGGTGCGTGAAAGCTTCCAGGGCCGCGCCTCCAGCCCCATGGTCGCGCCCATGGCGCTCAGCCTGCTGGTGTGGATCTTCACCATGAATTTCATGGACCTGATCCCGGTCGATATTTTGCCGCTGGCCTTCAAGGCAGCCGGTGTCGAGCACATGCGTGTGGTACCCACCACCGATCCCAATGTGACCCTGGGCATGGCGCTCTATGTTTTCCTGATGATCCTCTTCTACAGCATACGCCAGAAGGGCTTCGGTGGCTTCGTCGGTGAATTGACCCTGCACCCCTTCAATCACTGGGTCTTCATTCCGGTCAACTTCGTCCTTGAAGGCGTCAGCCTGCTCGCCAAGCCCGTTTCGCTCGGGATGCGACTGTTTGGCAATATGTACGCCGGTGAGCTGATCTTTATCCTGATCGCCACCATGTATGCAGCCAATGTGCTGCTCGGCAGCCTGGGCATCGTGTTGCAGTGGGCGTGGGCGGTTTTCCACATCCTGATCATCACCTTGCAGGCCTTCATCTTCATGATGCTGACCATCGTGTATATGAGTGCCGCGCACGAAACGCACCACGGATAGCGTGAGCTGTAAGCTTTTTTTGACATTAACTGAAACGAAGAGGTGAACAAATGGAAACTCTCCTGGGTCTGTCCGGTATTGCCGTTGCCATCCTGATCGGTGCCGGTGCTTTGGGTACCGCCATCGGCTTCGGCCTGCTCGGCGGCAAATTCCTCGAGGGTGCTGCCCGTCAACCGGAATTGGCTCCTATGCTGCAGACCAAGATGTTCATCGTCGCCGGTCTGCTCGACGCCATCTCGATGATCGGTGTCGGTATCGGCCTGTACCTGCTGTTCGCCAATCCGTTCGTGGCCCAGATCGCCGCTCACGTCGCCAAGTAAGACGGCGTTCGTCTGGGGAGGCCACTCCGGTGGCCTGAACTCTCTATGAACAGGTGAGGTGTCAGCGTGGATATCAACGCAACCTTGATAGGGCAGCTTTTGTCGCTGGCCTTGTTCGTTTGGTTCTGCATGAAGTTTGTCTGGCCGCCGATCACGGCAGCCCTGGCTCAGCGTCAGCAGAAGATCGAGGCGGGACTGAATGCGGCTGAAAAGGCCCAGCAGAGCCTGAACGATGCTCAGGCGCAAGTGGCCCAGGAAATGACCGAAGCCAAGAAGAAGGCTGCGGAACTCATCGAGCAGGCCAATAAGCGGGCCGTGCTGATGATCGAAGAGGCCAAGCATCAGGCACAGATCGAGGCAGCTCGTGTCAAAGCTGCTGCCGACGCTGAACTGGAGCTCGAAGTGGGCCGCGCTCGCGACGCACTGCGTGCGCAGGTGGCCGAACTCGCCGTAACCGGCGCCAGCAAGATCCTTGGCCGCGAAGTGGATGCCGCAAGGCACGCCGCGATGCTGGCTGAACTTGCCGAACAACTGTGATCGGATGACCGCACCATGGCCGAGCTCACAACCTTAGCAAGACCCTACGCCAAGGCGGTATTCCGCCTGGCGCAGGACGATGGCAGTCTCGACGCCTGGTCGCGTGCCCTGGCCTTACTCGTCGCCCTGATCGGCGACGCCAAGGTGGCACGCAGCCTGGCACAACCCTCGATGACGGCTGCGGCCCAGGCACAGCTGCTGGTCGAGCTGGCTGCGGGCTCGATCGATGAGCAGCAGGGGCGCATGCTGCATGAGCTGGCTCGCTACAAGCGCCTGGCGCTGCTGCCCCACGTTGCCGAGTTGTTCGAGATCTACAAAGCCGAACGCGAACACAAGCTCGATGTTGAAGTCGTATCGGCCTTCGAGCTCGATGCGGCGAGTCGTCAGTCCCTGGCCACGGCCCTCCAGCGTCAGCTGGGTCGTGAAGTGCATATCCATACCCAGCAGGATGCCGGTCTCATCGGTGGCGTCATCGTCCACGCCGGCGATCTCGTCATCGATGCATCCTTGCGTGGACGAATCGCCAAACTGCGCGATTCTCTGAATTCCTAGTTTGAGGGCATAGAGCATGCAGCAACTCAACCCCGCTGAAATCAGTGAACTGATCAAACAGCGTATCAGCAACCTGACGACCTCTGTCGAAGTCGTCAACGAAGGCACCATCGTCTCGGTTTCCGACGGTATCGTGCGTATTCACGGCCTCGCCGACGTCATGTACGGTGAAATGCTCGAGTTTGAGGGCAATGTCTTCGGCCTGGCGCTGAACCTCGAGCAGGACTCGGTCGGTGCGGTGGTGCTCGGTGACTACCTGGGCCTGGCTGAAGGGCAGAAGGTGCGCTGCACCGGCCGTGTCGTCGAAGTGCCGGTCGGCCCGGAATTGCTCGGTCGCGTCGTCGACGCCCTCGGGCGCGCCATCGATGGCCGTGGTCCGGTTCAGGCGGCCAAGTCCGACCGTATCGAAAAAGTGGCGCCCGGGGTGATCTGGCGTAAATCGGTCGATCAGCCGGTGCAGACCGGCTACAAGGCCGTCGATGCCATGGTGCCGATCGGCCGCGGTCAGCGTGAGCTGATCATCGGCGATCGCCAGACCGGCAAGACCGCGCTCGCCGTCGACACCATCCTGGCGCAGAAGAACTCGGGCATCAAGTGCATCTACGTGGCCATCGGCCAGAAGCAGTCGACCATCGCCAACGTCGTGCGCAAGCTGGAAGAGCATGGCGCCATGGCCTACACCACGGTCGTCGCCGCTTCGGCTTCCGACCCTGCGGCCATGCAGTTCATCGCGCCCTTCACCGGCTGCACCATGGGTGAATACTTCCGCGATCGCGGCGAAGACGCCCTGATCATTTATGACGATCTGACCAAGCAGGCCTGGGCCTACCGTCAGATCTCCCTGCTCCTGCGCCGTCCGCCCGGACGTGAAGCCTACCCCGGCGACGTCTTCTACCTGCACTCCCGCCTGCTGGAACGTGCGGCGCGCGTCTCCGAAGAGTACGTCGAGCGTGAAACCCAGGGTCAGGTCAAGGGCAAGACCGGTTCGCTCACCGCACTGCCGATCATCGAAACGCAGGCAGGTGACGTGTCGGCCTTCGTGCCGACCAACGTGATCTCGATCACCGACGGGCAGATCTTCCTGGAAACCGGGCTGTTCAATGCCGGTGTGCGTCCCGCCATGAACGCCGGTATCTCGGTGTCGCGTGTCGGTGGTGCGGCACAGACCAAGATCATCAAGAAGCTCGGCGGTGGCATACGTCTGGCCTTGGCCCAGTACCGTGAACTGGCGGCCTTCGCGCAGTTTGCCTCGGATCTCGACGACGCTACCCGCAAGCAGCTCGAGCACGGCCAGCGCGTCACCGAGCTGATGAAGCAGAAGCAGTACTCACCCATGCCTATCGCGGACATGGCCCTGGTCATTTTTGCATCGAACGAAGGCTACCTGGCCGATGTCGAGGTCAAGAAGATCGGTGCTTTTGAAGCGGCGCTGCTCGCTTATATGAACAGCACGGCCAAGGAGCTGATGGATCGCATCAATGCGACGGCGGACTACAACTCGGATATCGAAGCGGCCTTGCGTCGTGGTATCGAGCAGTTCAAGGCAACCCAGACCTGGTAAAGGCGGATCGAGGCTGAACGATGGCCAGCTTGAAAGAAATACGCGTCAAGGTCGCCAGCATCAAGAGCACGCAGAAGATCACCAAGGCGATGCAGCTGGTGGCTGCGAGCAAGATGAAGAAGGCGCAGGAGCGCATGGCGGCCAGCAAGCCCTATGCGCAGAAGATACGTGAGGTGATGGCGCATATCGCCCACGCCTCGGTCGAGTATCGCCATGACTATATGGTGGTCCGACCGGTGAAACGTGTCGGCTACCTGGTCATCAGCTCGGATCGCGGCTTGTGCGGTGGCCTCAACATCAACCTGTTCAAGAAGGTCGTGCAGGAAGTGCGCGGCCTGAAAGAGCAGGGTATAGAGGCCGAGTTCGTGCTGATCGGACAGAAGGCGGTGACCTTTTTCCGCGCCTTTGGCGGCAAGGTCTCAGCGGTCAAGACCCACGTCGGGGACCGACCGACAGAAGCCGATCTGATCGGTACGGTCAAGGTGATGCTCGATGCTTTTGCCGAGAAGCGTATCGACGAGATACGTTTGGTCAGCAACGAGTTCGTCAACACCATGACCCAGCAGCCGCAGGTGCAGCAACTGGTGCCTTTGCCCAAGCCGACCGTCGAGGCCTTGCGCCGTGACGGCGATACCAGCTGGGATTACATCTATGAGCCCGAGGCGCAGCAGATCCTCGATGGACTCATGGTGCGCTTCATCGAGTCACAAGTTTACCAGGGCGTGGTCGAGAACAATGCCTGTGAACAGGCGGCGCGCATGGTGGCGATGAAGGCGGCCACGGACAATGCAGGTGAACTGATCACCTCCATGCAGCTGGTCTACAACAAGCTGCGCCAGGCTGCGATCACGCAGGAAATTTCTGAAATTGTGGGCGGCGCGGCTGCGGTTTGAGTCGGCTGTACGAATGATTTATAGATTGTAGAGGGTCCAAGATGAGCTCAGGCAAGATAGTGCAGATCATTGGCGCCGTCATCGACGTCGAGTTTCCGCGCGAAGCGGTGCCCGTCGTCTACGACGCACTGAAGGTGCAAGGCGCTGCCACCACGCTGGAAGTCCAGCAGCAGCTGGGCGACGGTGTGGTGCGCACCATCGCCATGGGCTCCACCGAGGGCCTCAAGCGTGGTCTCGACGTGGTCAACACCGGCGCTCCCATCCATGTGCCCGTCGGTCAGGCGACCCTGGGCCGGATCATGGACGTCCTCGGTGAGCCTATCGATGAGGCCGGCCCCATCGCCACCGAGGTGCGCTCGGCCATCCATCGCAAGGCCCCCTCCTACGCGGAGCAGTCTGGCGGTACCGAGCTGCTCGAAACCGGCATCAAGGTGATCGATCTGCTCTGTCCCTTTGCCAAGGGCGGCAAGGTTGGCCTGTTCGGGGGTGCCGGTGTCGGCAAGACCGTGAACATGATGGAGTTGATCAACAACATCGCCAAGGCTCACTCGGGTCTGTCGGTGTTTGCCGGGGTCGGTGAGCGTACCCGTGAAGGTAATGACTTCTACCATGAAATGAAAGACTCCAATGTGCTCGACAAGGTGGCCATGGTCTATGGCCAGATGAACGAGCCCCCAGGAAACCGTCTGCGCGTGGCGCTGACCGGCCTGACCATGGCCGAGTACTTCCGTGACGAGAAGGATGCCGACGGCAAGGGCCGTGACGTGCTGCTCTTCGTCGACAACATCTACCGCTATACGCTGGCCGGTACCGAAGTCTCGGCCCTGCTCGGCCGTATGCCTTCGGCGGTGGGCTACCAGCCCACCCTGGCCGAAGAGATGGGCGTTCTCCAGGAGCGCATCACCTCGACCCGCAGCGGCTCGATCACCTCGATACAGGCCGTCTACGTGCCTGCTGACGACTTGACCGACCCTTCGCCGGCCACCACCTTTGCTCACTTGGACGCCACCGTGGTGCTGTCGCGTGACATCGCTGCCCTGGGGATCTACCCGGCCGTCGATCCGCTCGACTCGACCTCACGCCAGCTTGATCCGCTGGTGATCGGTCAGGAGCACTATGACGTGGCGCGTGGCGTGCAGTCGGTGCTGCAGCGCTACAAGGAACTCAAGGACATCATCGCCATCCTCGGTATGGACGAGCTGTCCGAAGAAGACAAGTCGGTGGTCTACCGTGCACGCAAGATCCAGCGCTTCTTGTCGCAGCCTTTCCATGTCGCGGAAGTGTTCACCGGCTCCCCGGGCAAGTATGTCGCCCTGCGTGACACCATCCGTGGCTTCAAGGGCATCCTGAGCGGCGAGTTCGATCACCTGCCCGAGCAGGCTTTCTACATGGTAGGATCCATAGACGAGGCCCTGGAGAAGGCTAAGGCTCTGGGTTGAGGAGTAGATGATGAGCAAATCGATCGCGGTCAGCATCGTCAGCTTGCAAGGCTCGGTCTACGAAGGTCAGGCCGAGCTCCTGGTGGCGCATGGCTCGCAAGGCGACGTCGGCATCATGCCCGGTCATGCGGCCCTGCTGACCCAGCTGCTGCCGGGTCCGGTCCGCGTGCACCATGCCCATGGCCAGGAAATCTTCTATGTTTCTGGCGGGGTCATGGAAGTACAGCCGCATCGTATCACCATACTCGCCGACAACGCCGTGCGGGCTGCCGACCTCGACGAGGCGGCTGCCGAGATGGCGAAGCGGCGTGCCCAGGAAGCTCTCGCCGAGCAGCGTGAGGATCTCAATGCCTCGAAGGCGCTCGAGCACCTGGCGCGCGCTGCCGCCGAGCTGCGCACACTCGGTCAGCACAAAAATCGCGCCGGTCGCGGTTGATCTGAGCTAAGGCGCCGGTGGTGTATTTTCAGGGGGGGCAGCAGCTCCCCCTGCTTCTATCTGCGGCTCACTCTGCTATTCTCTAGCTCTTTTCATCGGCAAGAGGCGTCTGGCGACATGCAAAGATCGGTGCTGGTACTCGCTGCGGGCAAGGGAACGCGCATGAAGTCGCGTCTGCCCAAGGTGTTGCAGGTTCTCGGCGACAAACCCCTGCTCGGCCACGTCCTCGACACGGCGCGCAGCCTCGGCGCCAGCGCACGTATCGTCGTCGTCGGCCACGGCGCAGAGCTCGTCGAGCAGGCCATGCAGCATGAAACCGACCTGCTCTGGGTCAGGCAGGAGCCGCAATTGGGTACCGGCCACGCCGTGCAATGCGCCTTGCCGGTGCTGCCGCGCACCGGCAGCACCCTGATCCTCTATGGCGACGTGCCGCTGACGCAGAGCGATACGCTGCTGGCCTTGCTGGGCGCCGCAGGTGACGGTCTGGCGCTGATGACCCTGGAGATGGACGACCCGACCGGCTACGGCCGTATCGTCCGTGTCGATGGTCAGGTTCGGCGTATCGTCGAGCACAAGGACGCCAACACCGCTGAACGCGCACTGCGCGAGGTCAACACCGGCATCATGGCGGTCGACAACGGTCTTTTGCACGAGCTGCTGCCGCTCCTGCACAATGACAATGCGCAGGGGGAGTACTATCTGACCGACCTCGTGGCGCTGGCGGTTGCGCGCGGTGTCACGGTGCACACCGTGCAGGCGGCGCAGGACTGGGAGGTGCAGGGGGTCAATGACAAGCTGCAGCTGGCGCAACTGGAACGCATCTGGCAAAAGGAACAGGCGCGCCGTCTCATGCTCGAAGGTCTCACCCTGCGTGATCCTGGCCGCTTTGATCTGCGCGGCAGCCTGACGCATGGGCGCGACTGTGAGATCGACGTCGACGTCGTCCTTGAAGGGCAGGTGGTGCTCGGTGAGGGGGTACGCATCGGTGCCGGCTGCGTGCTGCGCGACGCCTGGATCGGCGACGGCTGTCAGCTGCAGCCTTACACCTGGGTCGATGGCGCGCGCATCGGCGCACAGGCGCAGGTGGGTCCTTTTGCGCGGCTACGGCCCGGCGCCGATCTGGCTGAAAACTGTCATGTCGGCAACTTTGTCGAGGTCAAGAACAGCCAGCTGGGACCCGGCAGCAAGGCCAATCACCTCAGCTACATCGGTGATGCCATCGTCGGTGCCCGCGTCAATATCGGCGCCGGCACCATCACCTGTAATTACGATGGTGTGAATAAGCACATCACTCGCATAGGTGAGGGCGCCTTCATCGGCTCTAATACGTCCCTGGTGGCGCCTGTCCGGGTCGGGGAGCAAGCCACGGTGGGGGCCGGCTCGGTCATCACCCGCGATGTTCCCGACGGTCAGCTGGCGGTGGCCGGGGCGCTGCAAAAAATCATCGAACACTGGCGCAGGCCCAGCAAGATCAAGTCTTAAGAGGAAAACAGCATGTGCGGAATCGTCGGCGCCCTGGCGCAGCGGGATGTCACCAGCATCCTCATCGATGGACTCAAGCGTCTCGAGTACCGTGGCTACGACAGCGCCGGCATTGCCGTACACGACGGCAGCATGCTGCGCCGCGTGCGGCGTGTCGGCCGTGTCGTCGAGACCGAGCAGGCCGCTGAAAACGCCGCCATCCACGGCCATCTCGGCATCGGGCACACCCGCTGGGCCACCCATGGTGGCGTCACCGAACCGAATGCCCACCCGCACATCTCCGGCGACCTGATCGCGGTGGTGCACAATGGCATCATCGAAAACCATGAGCAGATGCGCGACAAGCTGAGCGCGCAAGGCTATGTCTTCACCTCACAGACCGACACCGAGGTGATCGCCCACCTGATCCACGCCCACTACAGCCAGAACCATGATCTCCTGCTTGCCGTGCAGGCGGCGAGTGCAGAGCTGATCGGTGCCTACGCCATTGCAGTGATAGCACGCGACCGCAAGGATGAGATGGTGTGTGCCCGTATGGGCTGCCCTTTGCTCATAGGTTTGGGTGAGGCGGAGTTCTTTGTCGCCTCCGATGTCTCGGCGATCATCGCCCAGACCCGTAAAGTCATCTTTCTGGAAGAAGGTGATGTCGCGCACATGGGCCCGGGCCTGAGCATCTACGATCAGCAGGGCCGCCGGGTTGAGCGCCCCCTGCACACCAGCGATGTATCCCTGGCCTCGCTGGAACTGGGGCCATACAACCACTTCATGCAGAAAGAGATCCATGAGCAGCCCCAGGCGCTCGCCGACACCCTCGATGCCGTGCTCGAGGAAGGATTCACCGCGCAGCTGCTCGGCGACAGCGAGCGCCTGGCCAGGATCGACAATGTGCAGATCATCGCCTGCGGCACCAGCTACTACGCAGGGTGCATCGCGCGCTACTGGATGGAGTCAATCGCCGGCATCCCCTGCCAGGTGGAGATCGCCAGCGAATACCGCTACCGTGATGTGGTGGTGCCGGCGCACCAGCTGCTGGTGACCATCTCGCAAAGCGGCGAGACCCTGGACACCATGGAGGCGCTCAAGTACGCACGTAGCCTCGGCCTGGAAACCGCGCTGTCGATCTGCAACGTCCAGGAAAGCGCCATTCCGCGCCATTCCGACCTGGTCTTTTACACCCGTGCCGGCGCCGAGATCGGGGTCGCCTCGACCAAGGCCTTCACCACCCAGCTGGTGGCCCTGTTCGTGCTGACCGTGATCCTGGCCAAGCAGCGTGGTCGCATCGACGCCGAGCAGGAGGCACGTTACCTGGGTGAACTCCGCCACCTGCCCGGCAGTGTCCAGCATGCTCTCAACCTGGAGCCGCAGATCCATGCCTGGGCCGAGCGCTTCGCCAAGAAAGACCATGCGCTGTTTCTGGGTCGTGGCGTGCACTACCCGATTGCCATGGAAGGTGCGCTCAAGCTCAAGGAGATCACCTATATTCATGCCGAAGCCTATGCCGCCGGTGAACTCAAGCACGGCCCCCTGGCCCTGGTCGATGACGGCATGCCGGTGGTGGTGATCGCCCCCAACGATGCCTTGCTGGAAAAGCTCAAGAGCAATATGCAGGAAGTGCGTGCGCGCGGTGGCGAGCTCTTCGTTTTTGCCGACCAGGACAGCCACTTCACGGAGTCCGAAGGTGTTCACGTCATCCGTACGCCACGCCATACCGGCGTGCTGTCGCCGGTCGTACACGCTATTCCGGTGCAATTGCTGGCCTATCTCACCGCGCTGGCGAGAGGAACTGATGTCGATAAGCCGCGTAACTTGGCCAAATCCGTGACGGTTGAATAGCTCATAAAAATCGCTGTGACCAGAACAAATAAAGTTCGTCGGAGTTTGAGGAAGGGGCCGATGGCCCCTTCCATTTTTGGAGCATGAACCTGTTCACTTGATGATGGATGGGAGGATATGAGGCTCAGACCCAGTTGTATCAGCTATTCCCGTATCACAGGGCAATGATCCTAAGTAGTCGGTCCTGAAAAATTCAAAATCAGAATCACCGATATACCCCCGGTAGTAGCCTCAGGCAACCAGAATCCTGGAAGGAACCGCAATCATGCCAATGTCTTCAGCAGCGACGCAACCCAGGCGGCAGGTACTGTGTCAGGCAGGTGTAAGACCCATCTCCACCAGGACCCAACCCATCAAGGCTGCCTCTGTTCCCTGAACATGCCGGAACGTCCAAGGAGAACGGGCACGACATCAGGCGAATCCAACCAAGAACACCCCCGATGCCGCACCTGGTATACCCAAGAACAACAACATGAGAGGCCTTGCGCTGCAGATGCGGCGATCGTGTCCCATGCCCACGGATGGATTGGCGATGCTGTAGTGAATTTTTTGATAAAATTCCCAATAAAAACAGCAATCTACAAGACACAACATCGATGAAGAGAAGTCCCGTATGTGTTAGATGCTTGAAATCTATAACTTATTCTAAGCAAGTATATCCATATTGAGATATACTTTCTTAGAAGTTAATAGAAATTGCGCTATAGGAGACCCCCATGGACCCTGTGAGAAACCCATTTGCCCCGGGTGCCGGGAGTCGGCCACCAGAGCTTGCGGGACGGGAAGCGATTCTTCAGGATGCACGGACAGCAATTGAAAGGGCCTTATTAGGTAAGCAAAGCCGCTCACAGATGCTGCTTGGCCTGCGAGGCGTAGGAAAGACCGTACTACTGAGCAAAATCGAAGAAATGGCTGAAGGCGCAGGGCATGTTACGTCCTCGATCGAAGCGCCAGAGGGGAAAATGCTCAGTGAGTTACTCCTGCCAAAGATCAATCAAGCCTTGCGCAAAATCTCGATTTCGGAGAATGCAAAGGCTAAAGCTCATCAAGCACTTCGGGCTCTTCGCTCATTTGCCTCTGCATTCAATCTCAAGTACGGAGATACATCAATTTCGGTTGATCCGGAGATAGGCGTCGCTGATAGTGGAGATATGGAAGAAGATTTACCTGAATTATTTGTTCGCGTAGGCGAGGCGGCAAGGGCTGCTGGTAGAGCCTGGACGCTACTTATTGATGAAGTCCAATACCTGCACCCTGCAGATTTAGCAGCTCTGATCGTCGCCCTCCATAAGGTTAACCAAAAAGGTCTACCTGTTCTTTTCTTCGGTGCCGGGCTGCCACAAGTTGCAGCACTTACGGGCAATGCGAAATCATACGCCGAACGGTTATTCAACTATCCTTCTGTTAAAGAGCTAAATGATAAGGATGCGGATGCAGCAATTAGGCAGCCTATTAATGATGAAGGTGAAAGCATTGACGACGATGCAATCAAAGAGATACTGAAGAAGACCAAGGGCTATCCGTACTTTCTGCAGGAATGGGGTTATCAGTGCTGGAATATCGCTGGTGACTCAGGCATCAAACTAAAGGATGCAGTGAAGGCCGCAGCAGAAGCAACAAAGCGCTTGGATGAAGGGTTTTTCAAAGTACGATTTGATCGCTTAACGCCTAAAGAACGAGAGTATGTTATCGCGATGGCAAATCTTGGCGCCGGACCGTACAGATCATCGGATGTAGCGGACTTACTACACGAAACCACTCAAAGTCTGGGACCCAGGCGCGCGCAGATCATCAGCAAGGGAATGATCTATAGTCCATCACACGGGGACATTGCATTTACAGTTCCTATGTTCAACGAGTACCTAATACGCAATTTCGCGAAGAATACAGACAAAGCATAATTAGTCGGTCCTGAAAAATCGCTATTTTCCCGGCCGCCATTGCACCACAGCTGGCTTTTCTGAAGGAAGTCCTACCGGTCTGAGTCCTGCCGGTTTGCGCGCGAGCGACCTGGGCTTTTTGCGTAACGGGGATAGCACCTGCCATTCAACACGCTGGCTCAGGTCCGTATCGACGATGGCCATACGTAGCAAGCTTTGCAGCAAGGGCGGCAGGTACTGGCGTTGTACGGTGATGGCATAGAAAGTTTCCTCGACGCGGGGTACGAAGCCGTATTGCTGTAGCACACCTTTCTCGAGTTCGTCCTTCACGACGATGGCCGGTAGCAGCGCCACCCCGCCGGCATCGCGAGCCAGGAGGCGTAGCATGGCCATATCGTCGACCTCGGCGCGGATGATGGTCGGCAGGCCGAGTTCTTCACAGAGCAGGTCGAAGCGCAGGCGAATCTCACTTTTGCGACTGGGGACCAGCAGCGGCAGGGTGGGTAGATCGCGCTCAAACTGGAAGACCTGGCCGGCCGCCAGCGGTGGGCCGACCAGGACCACCGGCTGGCGAGCCAGGGTATGACAGCGCCATGACTGCTTGTCATCGGCCAGCACCGGTCGATTGGACAGCACCACGTCCAACTCGTGTGCCTTCAGGCGCAGCAGCAGTTCGTCCAGACTGCCCGATTCAAGCACCAGCCGTACATCGGTCTCCTGCAAGACCGGCTGCAAAAACCAGTCCTGAAAGTTGCGCGACAAGGTGGCCACGCTGCCGATGCGCAAGGTCCCGCGACCATGCTGGGAGGCGGCGGCAGCGAGCAGTTCATTGCCGAGTGCAAAGATCTCCTCGGCATAGCTCATCACCACCGCCCCCAGCTCGGTCAGCTGCAGTTTGCGCCCTTCACGCAGAAAAAGGGTTTGCCCCAGCTGCTCCTCCAGCTGGCGGATCTGCGCGGACAAGGCGGACTGCGAAACATGCAGCCGCTCGGCGGTGCGGGTGAGATGGCCTTCGCTGGCGACAGCCCAGAAATAGTAGAGATGGTGGTAGTTGAGTCGGTACATGTAATTGTTCTCAAAAACAGATTGATATCAAATATATAATATATT